>NZ_JBFUGE010000302.1:0-7396 GCF_056403075.1 Ideonella sp. P3_A4
CGCACCACCAGTTCCAGGTGCAGCTCGATGAAGGTCGTCAGCTCGCGCACCTTGGCGGCGGCCCATGGGTCGGCCGGTGCCAGCGCTGGTGTCGGGTACGCGGCTTCGAGGTACTCGACGATCACTTCGCTCTCGCACAGCGTGCGGCCGTCGGCCAGACGGATGAACGGCACCTTGCCCAGCGGTGACGCGGTCAGCGTGGTCTCGTCCTTGCTGCCGGAGCCGACGTATTCCTCGGTGAAGGCGATGCCCTTTTCGAGCAGCACCATCTTGACCTTGTTGTAGTAGTTCGAGACGGCAAAGCCGCACAGCGTGATCATGGGTTGCTCCTTCGCGATTTGATCGACGCAGTCTAGCCACCTCAGGCGACGCGGCCTGCCGCGGACGCGACAAACGCTGCTCAGGACCGGTGGCGCCGCCGGCTGACCAGCGCGATACCGCCGACCACCGCGGCCAGCGCCAGCACCAGCCGCGGCGTCAGCGGCTCACCCAGCAGGCCGACGCCGGCGGCCAGGCCGAAGATCGGCGTCAACAAGGTGAACGACGAGATCTGCGTCGCCGGGTAGTGGCGCACCAGCCAGAACCACAGCAGGTAGCTGGCGAAGGTGACGATCACCGTCTGGAACACCAGCGCGCCCCAGGCGACCATGCTGGCGCTCTGCGGCCAACGCTCGCCAGTGGCCAGTGTCGCGATGGTCAACAGCAGCGCCGAGACCACCAGCTGGTACATCAATGTCTGTTCGGCAGGTGCGCTGGACAAGGGCGTTGCGCGGATCGTCAGCGTGGTGCCGGCCCACAGCGCCGCGGCGATCACGCCCAGCGTGTCGCCCCACCACTGGTGGGGGTTCGCCACCGCCCGGCCCGAGAAGCTGTCGCCGAACGCGGCGGCGACACCGGCAAAGGCCAGCAACAGCCCGGCCAGCTGCCCGCCGCGCAGCTTTTCGCCGGGTGCGATGAACGGCATGCCCAACGCGACGAAGAACGGCGCGAGGTAGATGAACACCGCCATCCGCGAGGCGGTCGTGTACTGCAGGCCGACGAAGATGCAGCCGAACTCGAGCGCGAACAGCGCGCCGGCCAACAGCCCGCCGCGAACCGTCGCCGCGGGCTTGTTGGCAGGCCGAAGATCGATCCGGCGCACCCAGGTGAACAGGGCCAGCAGCGCAGCCGCCCCGGCCGACCGCAGCGCCGCCTGCAGCAGCGGCGGGATCTCGGCCACCGCGATCTTCGACGCGCTCTGGTTCACGCCCCACAGCGCTGAGCACAGCAGCAGGCTGACGACGGCCAGCGTGTCCAGGTGGGTGCGGCGGCCGTCGGTCATTCGGCGGCCGTGTTGCGCTGCCGCTCACGGCCCAGCAGTCCCCAGGCCAGCAGCCCGGCGACGACGCCGCTGGCGTGCGCGGCGGGTGCCAGCGCAAAGTCCCAGCCGTCGACCGCTTGAGTGGCCGCGCCCCAGGGGCGCTCGACCACCAGCTTGGTGACCAGGCCAAGGGCCAGCAGGCCCCCCACCGTGCGCGCTCGGGTGCCTTCACGCCGCGCCAGCAGACTGCAAGCAGTGACGGCCGCGGCGGCGTGCAGCACACCGGACAGCCCGCCGTAGTGCCGCAAGGCCGGCTGGGTCAACAGGCCGAACTGGGTCAGCGGCCAGGCCAGCGCCCAGGCGGCCACCGCACGCGGCCCGAGACTGGCTCGCCAACCCAGGAACGTCAGCGCGGCGCACCCCGCCAGGTTCATCAGCAGGTGGTGCAAGCTCCAGTGGACCCAGGCGGCGCTGACCGCGCGCCACGGTTGCGACCAGGCCAGCGCAGGCTGCCAGTCGAGCAACTCAGTCGGCAACGGGAAGACCAGCACGGCGCCCAACGCGGCCACCACAGTGGCCAGCGGCCAGGCCCAGGAAGAAGTCAGGTGGCGGCGGGCGGGTGGATGGGGCAAACGCTCAGCCCCCGAACACCGCGTGCCACAACGCGTGGATCGCCGCGCGCTCGGTGGCGAGCTGGGCCGGGTCGAACTGGGTCGGCTGCTCGTCCAGCCGCGCCCGGTGCTGCGCACGGCGCAGTTCGCGGTAGCCATCGGCGGCGGCGGTACCCACGCCAGCGGGCAACAGACCGGCGTCTTCGGCCCGCTGCAGCAGCGCGATGTTGCCCTTGTTGTCCAGCAGCGCCGGGTGACGCGCGCCTTCGGCCAGCACCAGGTACTGCACCGCGAACTCGGCGTCCATCATGCCGCCGTCGCTGTGCTTGACGTCGAAGCGGCCGTTGGACACCGGCCGCGCGGCGCGCACCTTCTCGCGCATCGCGCTGACCTCGGTACGCAACGCCTCGGCCTCGCGCGGCATCGACAGCACCTCGCGCCGCGTCGCTTCGAAGCGCTCGCCCAGGTCCGGCGAGCCGGCGCAGAAACGCGCTCGCGACAAGGCCTGATGTTCCCAGGTCCATGCGGTGTTGCTGCCACGGCCGCGCTGGTAGCGTTCGTACGAATCGATCGATGTGACCAGCAGCCCAGAGTTGCCGTTCGGCCGCAAGGCGGTGTCGATGTCGAACAACTCGCCGGCAGCGGTGCGCAGCGTCATCCAGTTGATCAGCTTGCGCACGAAGGCGCCGTAGACCTCTTGCGCGCGGTCGGGGTCGGCCTCGTCGGCATCGTCGTAGAGGAAGACGAGATCCAGGTCACTGCCATAGCCCAGCTCCAGCCCACCCAGCTTGCCGTAGGCGATGACGGCGAAGTGCGGCTCCTCGCGGTGGCGTTGCTTCAGGTGGCGCCAGGCCCAGCGCAGGCAGCAGTCGACCACCGCATCGGCCAGCGCCGACAGGTCGTCGGCCACCTCTTCGACCGTGATGCGGCGCTCGACGTCGCGCACCAGCGTGCGGAAGACCTCGGCGTGGTGCGCGCGGCGCAGTGTGTCCAGCAGCGAGCCTTCGTCGGCCTCGCCCGAGCGCACCCACGCGGCATGCCGGTCTTCGAGGTCGGCGACGAAGCCGGCGCGGTCGAAGCGTTCGCGCAGCTGGCGTTCGTCGGCCAGCTCGTCGATCACGCCCGGGTGGCGGATCAGGTAGCGCATCGGCCAACGGGCCGTGCCCAGCAGGCGCAGCAGCCGACGCTGCACCTCGGGCCGCTCGATCAGCATGGCGAGGTAACTTTCGCGCCGCAGCAGCGGCTCGACCCAGTCGACCAGGCGCAGCGCGGCGTCGAGCGAGCACTCTTCCTTAGTCACGCCGGCCGCAGCGCGCAGCATCAGCTTGCCCAGCCGCAGCTTGCTCTCGTCGCGCATCGCTTGCACACGGGGTCGGGCGGCAAAGGCGCGCACCCGCTCCGCCAGTTCAGCGGGCAGGCGGTCGAGCAGTGCTTCGTTGTCGATGGCCAGCGGGCCTTCGCCGCATTGTTTGCAGCCGCCGTTGCCGGGCCGGCCGGCAGCGGGCGCCTGGCCGTCGTGCAGCAGCGCGTCGAACTCGGTCGCGACCAGCTCGCGCACGCCGCACAGGCGGTCCAGCAGCGCGCAAGAAGGCGACAGCCCACCATTGGCCTGGTGACAGGCGTCGGGCAGCGGCATGCAGCTGCCGTCGTAGCGCGGCGTGCTCTCGCCGTTGGTGAGCGATGCCAGGCTGCCGGCGATCCACGACAAGTCGCCATCGACAGTCGGCAGCAGGTGGGTCTGTTGGTCGTCCAGGTACTGGATGCGGTGCTCGACCTGGCGCAAGAAGACATAGGCATCGGCCAGCTTGCGCGCGTTGTCGGCCTTCATCAGCCCGCCGGCGGCCAGCTTGTCTAACGCCTTCAGTGTCGAGCGGGTGCGGATCTCGGGGAACTGGCCGCCACGCGCGACCAGCAGCAACTGCACGATGAACTCGATCTCGCGGATGCCGCCACGCGACAGCTTGACGTCATTGGCGCGCTCGGGCCGGCCGGCGGCGCGACGCTGGGCCTCGTCGCGGATCTTGCGGTGCAGCTGGCGCAGGCCCTCGAAGACGCCGTAGTCGAGGTACTTGCGGTAGACGAACGGCGTGACCAGCGAACGCAGCGCGACCGCGCGGCCGCTGGTGATGGCCTCGCGCGGGGCGACGATGCGGCTCTTCAGCCACGCAAAACGTTCCCACTCGCGGCCCTGGACGAGGAAATACTCTTCCAGCATCGCCAGGCTGACCACCGGCGGGCCGGAGTTGCCGTTCGGCCGCAGCGCCAGGTCGACGCGGAAGACGAAGCCGTCGTCGGTCACGTCGCCGATCAGTGTGTAAAGCTGGCGCGCGACCTGCGAGAAGTATTCATGGGCCGAGATCACACCGGCCGGGCCGCCGGTGGTCTGGCCGTCTTCCTCGTAGACATAAATCAGGTCGATGTCGGACGAGACGTTCAGCTCGCGCGCACCGAGCTTGCCCATGCCGACGATCCAGAAATCGACGCGGCGGCCGGTCGCGTCCAGCGGCGCGCCGTGGCGCGCATCGGCATCGGCCAGCGCCTGGGCCAGCGCGCGTTCGAGCGTCGATTCGGCCAGCGCGGTCATCGCTGCGGTCACATCCGCCAGCGACGCGGCCTGCTCGACATCCAGCACCGCCAGGCGCTCGATCACCAGCTGGCGCGCCACCCGCAAGGCTGTCGGCAGCGACCGTCCGGCCTGTTCCAGCGTGCTGATCAGCGAAAGAATCGTCGGCCCGTCCGGCACGCCGGTCGGCAACAGGGGCAATTCGGCGGCGTAGCGCCGGCGCACGCGCTGGACGAAGCGGCTGTGGTCGGCCGTGGGGTGGGTGGGCGGCGGCGTCTCGGGCGACGGCGGTGTCGCGTCGGGGCCGAGGGCTGCCGGGGGCAAGGAACCGATCAGGTCCACGAGGGCTCTGTGCTAGATTGACCCGCTGGCGCGGCAAAGGGCCGTCGGCCCCTTGCAACCGCGCCCGTCCAAAAGGCTGGCGCCGGGGCCTGCCGCCCGGTTTTGTTCATGCCTTTGATGCCCTCACGTTCCACCGAGCGCGCGCCTTTGTTTCGCCGCCTCGTCAGCAGCTTGTTACCCAACAGCCCCAGCCCGGCCTGGCACCGGCCTTCGCGCTGGCTGCTTGGCTTGTCACGCGGGGCCCTGCGATGGGCCATTGTGTTGATGCTCACGTTGTGGAGCATCGTACTGATCGCGTGGCTGACACTGCACTGGGGGATTTTGCCGCACATCGACGAGTGGCGTCCGCAGATCGAAGAGCGTGCCAGCCAGGCGATCGGGCTGCCAGTGCACATTGGCCAGATCAGCGTGAAATCCTCCGGCTGGGTGCCGGCGTTGGAGCTGCGCGATGTGGTCCTGTCCGACCGCGAGGGGCGCCAGGCACTGCGGTTGCCGCGGGTCAGCGCCGCCTTGTCGCCCAAGTCCCTGTTCACGTTGCGGTTGGTGCTGGCCCAGCTGTACATCGAAAACGCCGAGCTCGAAGTGCGGCGCGACGCACAAGGCCGGCTGCACGTGGCCGGGCTGGACATGGACAACTCGGCCCGCGTCGATGAAGGCGGCGGGCTGGATTGGCTGCTGAGCCAGCCCGAGTTCGTGCTGCGCCACGGCACCCTGCGCTGGGTCGACCAGCAACGCGGTGCGCCGCCGCTGGAGCTGCGCGACGCCGACCTGGTGCTGCGCAACGGCTTGCGCCGCCACGAGATGCGGCTGGACGCGACCCCCGGCGCCGGCCTGGGCGAACGATTCATGCTCAGCGGTCGATTCAGCCAGCCGTTGCTGGCGCGCAGCGGCGACTGGGCGCACTGGTCCGGCACGGCCTACGCGCAGCTGCCTGGTGTCGACATGGCGAAGCTGCGCGACTACGTCAGCTTGCCGTTTGACCTGCAGGCCGGCGCCGGCGCTGCGCGCTTGTGGCTGGACCTGTCCAAAGGCCAATGGCGGCGCGCGACCTTGGACGCCGCGCTGAACAACGTCGCCTTGCGCCTGGCCCCGGCGCTGGAGCCGCTGGCTCTGCAGCGATTGCAGGGCCGGATCGAAGCCGAGCGCCACGGCGGTGGCTTGCAGCTGTCGGGCCAGCAACTGGCTTTCACCACCGCCGAAGGGGCCAGTTGGCCGGCCAGCCGCTTCAGCCTCGCGCTGACGCAGCAACAGCAACTGGGTCGCCCGACCCTGTCCGACCAGCCCGTGGCCGGTGGCGAATTCACCGCCGATCGGCTGGACCTGGCGCTGATGGCCAGCATCGCCGGCCGCCTGCCGCTGCCGGACTCGCTGCGCCAGGGCCTGGCCGAGCTGGTGCCGACCGGCGTGGTGCAGGGGCTGCAGCTGAGCTGGGTTGGTGCGCCGGCGCAACCGGCGCACTACCACGTCAAGGGCCGTGTCGGCGGCTTGTCGATCGCTGCGTTGCCGGCGCCTGAAGCCGCCTCGGGCCCCGCCCATGTCGGCCGGCCGGGCTGGCGCGGCGCCGACCTGGAGATYGACGCCAACGAAGCCGGCGGCGAAGCCAAGCTGCTGGTGCGCCACGGCTCGTTCGAACTGCCCGGTCTGTTCGAAGACCCGCTGCTGCCGGTCGACCATTTCAGCAGCCGTCTGGTCTGGCGCGTGCAGCCGCAGCGGCCATCGGCCGGCGCCAGCGCCCCGCCGCCGCTGATCGACCTGCGCCTGCTGGAGGGCCAGTTCGCCAACGCCGACGCGCGCGGCGAGCTGCAAGCGCACTGGCACACCGGCGACGGCAGCGGCCATGGCAAAGGCGGCCGCTTCCCGGGCGTGATCGACCTGACCGCGCAGATCGAGCAGGGTCAAGCGAAGAGCGTGCCGCGCTACATGCCGGTCGGCCTGCGGCACACGCGTGAGTACCTGGCCGGTGCGATCCAGGGCGGTACCGTGCGCCACGCCCGATTGCGCCTGCGGGGTGACCTGAACGAATTCCCGTTTGCCCAAGGCGGCAAGAGCGCCGATGGCGAGTTCGTCGTCACTGCCCAGGCCGAGAACCTGACCTTTGCCTATGTGCCACCGGTGCTGACTGAGGGCGTCTCGCGCTGGCCCGAGTTCACCGAGCTCAACGGTGAACTGGTCTTCGACCGCACGGCGATGCGCATCCGCGATGCGCGGGCGAAGCTGTGGGGCATCGAGCTGAAGCACGTCAACGGTGAGATCGCCAACCTGACGCATGAGGCGACGCTGGTCATCGAAGGCGGTGGGCGCGGGCCCTTGAGTGACGCGCTGCGCTTCGTCGGCGCGACGCCGATCGACGGTTGGCTGTCGCACGCTCTGCGCGACGCCACCGGCACCGGTCAGGCCGACCTGCAGCTGGCGCTCAACATCCCGCTGAACGACAGCCACGCCACCACGGTCAAGGGTGCGCTGACGCTGGGCGGCAACGACGTGCGGGTGCGACCCGACGTGCCACTGCTGAGCAACGCCAAGACCCGCATCGAGTTCAGCCAGCGCGGCTTCTCCATCGCCCCTGGCACCGCGCGGGCT
>NZ_JBFUGE010000303.1:0-7353 GCF_056403075.1 Ideonella sp. P3_A4
CCGCCGCACGGCGTGACGGGCTCGGCACCCTCGCCGACCACCACCGCGGCGACGATCCGTTGGCCACCGGCCAGCACCAGGCCGGACAAGGCGCCGGCCTCGGCGCAGACGCCCTCCGGATAGGCCGCGTTCTCGACGTTGCAGCCCGCGTGCACGCGGCCCGCTTCGTCCAGCAAAGCCGCACCCACGTGGAAGTGCGAGTACGGCGCGTAGGCCTTTTCACGCGCAGCCCGCGCCGCGTCGAGCAGCGCATCCCATTGCTGTTCATCCATTTCGGTGACTCCCAGAACGCCGCCGCAGACGCGCCGCGTCAGCCGGCGCACCCCAAGCAGCCACCGTGGATCCGGCTTTGCCGGTCCACCAGTGGCGCCCCCTTGAGGGGGAGGCGCCGAAGGCGCTTCGGGGGTGGACCACTATCTTTCCTTCACATAGGGCTGGCCTAGCGCCTTCGGGGCACGCGCACGGCCGATGAAGCCGGCCAACAGCACCACCGTCATCGCATAGGGCAAAGCCTGGATCGCCTGCACCGGCACGGCGCCGATGCCCGGCAACGGCGTACCTTGCAGGCGGATCGCCAGCGCGTCAAGAAAGCCGAACAGCAGGCAGGCGCCGAGCGCACCTAGCGGGCGCCAGTGGCCGAAGATCATCGCCGCCATCGCCATGTAGCCGCGGCCGGCCGTCATGTTGGGCACGAAGCTCGGGCTTTGGGCCAGCACCAGGTAAGCCCCGGCCAGCGCGCACAGCACACCGTTCAACGCCAACGCCTGGTAGCGCAGCGCCAGCACCGACACGCCGGCCGCATCGACCATCGCCGGGTTCTCGCCGGTAGCCTGCAAGCGCAGGCCGAAGCGGGTGTGGTCGAGCAGCCAGACGACCGCCGGCACGAGCAGCAGCGCCAGGTAGACCAAACCGTTGTGGCCCAGCAGGCCGAGCATCGGTGTCGCACCACCCTCCCCGCCGAACCAGCGCGACAGGCGCAGCTCGTCTGGCAGCGCCGGTGTCTGCCCGCCGAGGTGGAACCAGGCGATGCCCAGCACCACGGTCAGGCCGGCGCAGGTCATCGTGATGGCCATGCCGGCCACCACCTGGTCGCCCCGGTGGCTGACGCAGGCATAGCCGTGCAGCATCGACAACGCGATGCCGACGAGGATCGCGATCAGAAAGGCCAACGGCAACGAGCCTGTCAACGCCGCGGCGCTGCCGGCGGCGAACGCCGTCGCGAGCATCTTGCCTTCGAGGCCGAGGTCGATCACGCCCGCGCGTTCGGACAGCGTCGCTGCCAGCGCGCACAGGATCAGCGGGGTGGCCACCCGCAGCGTCGACGCGATCAGCGTGCCCAGCGCAATTTCATCCACGCTCAGCCTCCTTCGCATCCTTCGCGAGGGACCAGCGGGCCCAAGCGCGCGCCAGCGTCGGCACTGCGGCCTGGCCTAGTGCGCCGCAGAACAGCACGATCAGGCCTTGCAAGGTGAACACCATGTCGCGGCTGACACCGGGCATCTCGAATGACAGCTCGGCGCCGCCCTGGTACAGCGCGCCGAACAACAACGCCGCCAGCACCACGCCGACCGGGTGGTTGCGGCCGATCAGCGACACCGCGATGCCGGCGAACCCAGCGCCAACCACGTAGTCCAGCAGCAGCCGGCCTTGCACGCCGGCGAGTTCGTTGATGCCCAGCAAGCCGGCCAGCGCACCCGAGGCGCACATCGCAACGATCACTTGCCGCGCCGGGCGAACGCCGGCGTATTGCGCCGCACCGGGCGCAAAACCCACCGTGCGCACCGCATAGCCCGAGGTACTGCGCCAGAGCCAGAAGTAGACGACCACCGCGGCGGCGATCGCCAGCAGCACCGACAGGTTCAGCGGCGAGCGCGGCCATTCGATGCCGATCGATGCCAGCACCTCGTGGACACCCGGCATCAGCGCGGCCGGCCCGAAGGCGCGGCTTTCGACGGTCATGTTGCCCGGCTCTTTCAGCACCTCGACGAGCRGGTACGACAGCAGCGTCGACGCGAGGAAATTGAACATGATGGTGGTGATCACCACGTGGCTGCCGCGCCAGGCCTGCAGCACCGCCGGCACGGCCGCCCACAGCATGCCGAACAGCATCGCTGCGACGATCATCGCCGGCAGCACCACCCACGCCGGGTAGTGATCACCGAGCCACAGTGCGACCAGCGCGGTGCCGATGCCACCCAGCATCGCCTGGCCTTCGCCACCGATGTTGAACAGGCCCGCGTGATAGGCCACCGCAACGGCGAGCCCGGTGAAGACGAAGGTCGTCGCGTAGTACAGCGTGTAGCTGAAACCCATCGCGCTGCCGAACGCGCCGCGCAGCAGCAGCGACAAGGCTTGCGCCGGGTCTTGGCCGGTGAAAGCGACGACCAGCGCGCTGACTGCAAGCGCCATGCCGAGGTTGAGCACCGGCAACAGGCCGAGGTCCATCCAGCGCGGCAGTTCATAAGCCTGACTGCTGCTCATTGGAGCCCCTCGCCCGATGGGTACATCGTTCGATCCCCCGAGGGGGCAAGCGCGGACGCAAATCGTCCAGTGGACGATTTGCGCCAGTGAGCGGCCAGCTTGGGAGCGGCCCGGCACTTGGCCCGCTGGTTCATTGCTGCACCCCCGCCATCAAACACCCCAACGCCGATTCACTGCAAGCCTCGATCGGCAGTTCGCCAGCAATGCGGCCAGCGTTCATCACGATGACCCGGTCGGACAGCGCGAGGATCTCGTCCAGCTCCGACGAGACCACCAGCACCGCGCCACCGGCGTCGCGCATCGCACGCAGGCGGCCGTGAATGAACTCGATCGCGCCGATGTCGACGCCACGCGTCGGCTGGCCCACCAGCAGCACCTTCGGCTCGTGCAAGGCCTCGCGGGCCAGCACCAGCTTCTGCTGGTTGCCGCCCGAGAACTTGGCGCTGCGCAGGCCGGGTGCGCGTGGGCGCACGTCGTAGTCGGCCATCATCTTGGCGGTGTCGTCGTGCATCGCGCCGCGGCGCGCAAAGCCGCGCCGGGCATAACGCGCCAGGCGGTGGTAACCAAGCACCGCGCTTTCCCAGGCGCCAAACGGCAACACCAGGCCGCGACGGTGGCGATCTTCAGGCACATGGGCCAGACGCAGGCGGCGCGCACGCGCGGGTGTCAGCCAGCGGTTGGGTTCGAAACGCTGGTCACCGAGCTGCAGGCTGCCGGACGCCGGTGCGGCGAGGCCGGCCAGCACATCGAGCAACTCGCTCTGGCCGTTGCCGGAAACGCCGGCGATGCCGACGATCTCGCCAGGTCGCAGTGCCAGCGACACTTCGTTCAGACGCAGCACGCCTTGCTCGTCGCGCCAGCTCAGGTTCTGCGCGCTCAGCAGGGGTGCGGCCTCGGCCCGCGCCGCAGCGCCTTCGCGTCRGCCCAGTTGCACGCGGCGGCCGACCATCGCCTCGGCCAGGCCGTCGATCGTTGTGTCGGCGGTGCGCGTGTCCAGCACCACGCGGCCGGCGCGCATCACCGTCACGCGGTCGCACAGCGCGGCGATCTCCTTCAGCTTGTGGGTGATCAGCAGCACCGTGCTGCCACGCTCGCGCAATTGGCGCAGCGTGACGAACAGCGTGTCGGTTTCGGCAGGGGTCAGCACCGCGGTCGGCTCGTCCAGGATCAGGATGCGCGCACCGCGGTACAGCGCCTTCAATATTTCCAGCCGCTGGCGCTCGCCGACTGGCAGCGTCTCGACGACCGCGTCGAGGTTCAACTGCAGCCCGGTGTCACGCATCAGCGCTTCGAGCTCGCGGCGCACGCGCTGGCGCGCCGGGCCCAGCCGCCAGTTGGGTTCGGCACCGAGCAGCACGTTGTCCAGCGCGGTGAAAGTCTCGACCAGCATGAAGTGCTGGTGCACCATGCCGATGCCGAGCGCGATCGCGTCGTGTGCATTGCGGATGCGCGCGGGGCGGCCCTCGACCTCGATCTCGCCGCTGTCGGCCTGGTAGAAGCCGTACAGGATCGACATCAAGGTGCTCTTGCCGGCGCCGTTTTCGCCGACGATGCCGTGGATGCTGCCGCGCGCGACGCTCAGGTTCACCTCGTCATTCGCGCGCAGTGCGCCGAAACGTTTGCAGATGCGGTTCATCGCCACCGCGCTGGCTGGCGCGGCGGGCGTCACAACAGGCGCGCTCAAGGCGTGCAGCTGTTGGCGGCCATGTAGTCGATGACCTTGATCTTGCCGGCGATGATGTCGGCGCGTGCCGCGTCGACCTTGGCCTTCATCGCGGCGTTCACCAGCTTGGCGTTGTCTTCGTCGATCGCGACATCGACGCCGCCTTCCTTCAGACCCAACGCCGTCATGCCGGGTGTCGACTTGTTGGAGGCGTTGTAGACCGCAACATCGACGCGCTTGACCATCGAGGTCAGCATCGTGCCCGGATGCAGGTGGTTCTGGTTGCTGTCGACACCGATGGCCAGCTTGCCGCCGTCCTTGGCGGCCTGGAACACGCCGACGCTGGAGCCACCGGCAGCGGCGAAGATCACGTCGACCCCCTTGGCGAACTGAGCCTTGGCCAGCTCGCCGGCACGCGACGGGTCGCTCCATGCGGCCGGCGTGGTGCCGGTCATGGCGCCGGTCAGCTCGATCTTCGGGTTGGCATAACGCGCACCCTGCTCGTAGCCGCACTGGAACTTGCGGATCAGCGGGATGTCCATGCCGCCGACGAAGCCGAGCTTGCCGGTCTTGCTGGCCATCGCGGCCATGATGCCGGCCAGGAAGCTGCCCTCATGCTCCTTGAAGACGATCGATTCGACGTTCGGCTGCTTGACCACCGAGTCGATGATCACGAACTGCTGCTTCGGAAACTGCTTGGCGACCTTCTCGATGCTGGAGCCCTGCGAGAAGCCGATGCCGATCACCGGGCTGGCGCCGCGCTCGGCCATGCGCCGCATCGCCTGTTCGCGCTGGGCTTCGTTGGCGATCTCGAAATCGAGATAGGACTTGCCGGTGTCCTTCTTCCAGCGTTCTGCGCCCCGGTAAGCGGCTTCGTTGAAGGACTTGTCGAACTTGCCGCCCATGTCATAGACAAGGGCAGGGTCGGCCCAGGCAACGGCCGACAGGCCGGCCGACAGGGCCACGGCAATGGTCAATCTGCGAAACATGAGGATCCTTGATACGAAGCCGGGTTCGAAGTGGCGGGGAGGATAGCAACTTTGAAGCCCGATTCCGGCGAGTTGCTGGGGGTTCGATGCCGGAGGCGGCGAAACAGTTTCTGACCGAGTGCATCCGATCGGCGGGGTGGCCCGTAAAGGAAACCCACGGACGCTGCAGCGCACCTGACTTTGGTCAACCGGTGCGGCGCCGCCAGCCATTTCGTCAAGAGGAGCCCTGTTATGCACCCCATCCGTCCCCTGGCGCGACGCGCCACGCCCATCGTTGCAGCCGCACTGCTGGCCATGGCCGGCGGCACCCAAGCCTCCAGCCACCGTGAAGCGCCGTTCATCACGACCTCGCCCAAGGTCGACGCGGCCGACTTCTACATGTTCAACAGTTACGAATCGGGCCGCAGCGGCTACGTGACGCTGATCGCCAACTACCTGCCGCTGCAAGACAGCTACGGCGGCCCGAACTACTTCGACCTCGACGGTAACGCGCTGTACGAGATCCACGTCGACAACAATGGCGACGCGAAGGAAGACCTGACCTTCCAGTTCCGCTTCAAGAATGAGCTGTCCAACGGCGGCGCCGGCATCACCGTGGCGGTGGGCGACCAGTCGCCGCAGATCGCGCCGCTGCAAAAAGGCACTGTCAGCGCCCCGCGCGACCAGCACCTGCAGGTCAACCAGACCTACACCGTCACGCTCGTGCGCGGTGACCGCCGCACCGGCACGGCCGCGGCCGTCACCAACGCCAGCGGCGGCTCGGCCACCTTCGACAAGCCGGCCGACAACATCGGCTCGAAGACCATCCCCGACTACCCGGCCTATGCCGGCCAGCACATCTACAGCGTCAACATCCCCGGCTGCTCGACGCCGGGCAAGCTGTTCGTCGGCCAGCGGCAAGACCCGTTCGCGGTCAACCTCGGCGTGGTCTTCGACCAGGTCGCCGCGCCCGTCTCGGCCCTGACCGACCCGAACGCGATCGGCGCCTCGACCAGCACGCTGGCCTACAAGAACGTGACCGCGATCGCGCTCGAAGTCGCCAAGAGCTGCCTGACCCAAGGCACCGAAACGGTGATCGGCGGCTGGACCACCGCCAGCCTGCGCCAGACCCGCCTGCTCGACCCGAGCCCGAAGGCGGGCCTGCAGACAGCCGAGCGCGCGGGTGGTGCGTGGACGCAGGTGTCACGCCTGGGCATGCCGCTGGTCAACGAGCTGGTGATCGGCCTGAAGGACAAGAACCGCTTCAACGCCGCCAAGCCCAAGGACGACGGCCAGTTCGCCGGCTATGTGACGAACCCGTCGTACCCGAAGCTGCTCGAGTCCTACCTCGAACTGCCGGGCGCGGCGCCGACCAACATCCCGCGCAACGACCTGGTGACGACCTTCCTGACCGGCATCACCGGTGTGAACAAGCCGGCCAACGTGGTGCCATCCGAAATGCTGCGACTGAACACCGCGATCGCCGCCGTGCCGTACGCACAGCAGAACCGCCTGGGCATCGTCGGCAACATCCTGGCCGCCGGCAACGACTCGGCCGGTTACCCGAACGGYCGCCGGCCGAAGGACGACRTSGTCGACATCTCGCTGGTCGCGRTGATGGGYGGSCTGTGCRTGGCCAACGGCRACACCGACGCGCTCGGCTTCGGCGCGGCGTGCAAGCCGTCAGCCGTGCCGCTGGGCTCGGCGGTGTTCAACCTGAACGACAACGTCGACCAGGCTCAGCAGTACTTCCTGTCCGGCTTCCCGTACCTGAACACGCCCTACCCCGGCGCCGGCGCGGTGGCCGCCCAGGCCGTGGCCAAGAGCAACAAGAGCCGTTGAGGCAGAAAGAGGCAGGACCCCATGAACGCTTCTGCACTGCGACGTCTGTCTTACCTGTTCGCCTGCACGGCCCTGGTGGCTGGCTGCGGTGGCGGCGGTGGCGACAACTCGCCGCCGCCCCCTCCCCCGCCACCGCCGCCGGCGGCTGACCAGGTGCCGATGTCGGCCTTCGTGTCGCCCGAGTCGCTGTTCAGCTTCGCGCTCGAACAGACCTCGGACGCGAACACCGTCGAGACCAGCGAAGCGCTGAAGTTCGACCTGATCACGGCGGAGCCGCCGACCAGCGACGACAGCGAGCCCTCGCCCTTGACCTGAGCGGGATCCCAAGGTGCCCGGTCGCCCGCGGCCGGTACCTTGGTCATGCCCGTCACATTCGGCTGGTCGTGCATCGCCTACGAT
>NZ_JBFUGE010000304.1:0-7331 GCF_056403075.1 Ideonella sp. P3_A4
CGCCTGCTCGAACAGGAAAAGCAGACGACGCGCAGCCTCGCCCAGGCCCTGCACGACGAGCTGGGCCAGACTCTCGCCGCCATGCGGCTGATCTACGACGCGTGCAACGTCCGCGCCGACACGGCGCCGAACGGCCTGATGAAAAGACTCGATGGCTTGATCACCGAAGCCAACCGCCAGGTTCGCCAGGTCCTCATCGACCTTCGGCCACCGCTGCTCGATGAACTGGGGCTCGCCGCGGCGCTCGACAACGAGCTGCGCCAGCGCGCCACGCTGACCGACGGCGTCGAACTGCAGCTGGACGTGGCGCCAGGGCTACAAGGTTTGCGCTGGACACCCGAGGCCGAATACGCCGCCTTCATGATTGCCCGCGAGGCGGTCCAGAATGCACTGCGCCATGCACGCCCGGCGACGATCCGCGTCCAGCTGACCGGCGACAAGACCGGGCTCACGCTGGCGGTCAGCGACGACGGCTGCGGCATGCCGATCGGCGGCGCGTTGGCAGCACCGGGTCACCTCGGCATGGTTGGTATGCGCGAGCGCGCACTCGCCATTGGCGCCGTGCTCGACATTCAGTCCGCCCCGGGTCAGGGCACGACGGTTCACCTGCGTTGGAGAGAATCGAATGAGCGCGAAGGGCGAGTGCTTTCCATCGACGGCGGGGTGTCCCATGCCTCCTAGAGCGCACCGATGACCAGGCTCTACCTGATCGACGACCACGCGCTGGTGCGCGACGGCCTGCGCGCGGTACTGGAGGGCAGCGGCCACACGGTGGTCGGCGAAGCCGCCGAGCCGACACCTGCGCTGGCCGACCTGGCGCGCCTGAAGCCCGACATCGTGCTGCTCGACCTGAGCCTGGGCGAGCGTTCGGGGTTCGAGCTGCTCGAAGAGTTGCAGCGGCGCAAGATGGATGCACGCGTCATCGTGCTGAGCATGTCCAGCCAACCGCGTCACGTGGCCGAGGCACTGCGCCTGGGCGCGTTGGGCTATGTGCTGAAAGGGTCTCCCAGCATCGAGCTGCTCGAAGCCGTCCAGGCCGTGTCGCAAGGTCGGCGCTACCTGGGACACAGCGAGGCCGAGCTGGCCCTGCGTGGCCTGACCGAAGGCGGCAGCGGCGCCCAGTCGCTGTCACCGCGCGAGCGCCAGGTGCTGGTGATGGTGGCGCGCGGCGCGTCGAGCACGACCATCGGCGAGCAGTTGCACCTGTCGCCCAAGACGGTGGACACCTACCGCAGCCGCTTGATGGCCAAGCTGGAGCTGGCCGATGTGCCGGCGCTGGTGCGCTGGGCCATCCGCGAAGGGCTGGTCGGCCTGGACGAGCGTTGAGCTCAGGCGGGCCGCGGAAATCGCTGGTCCAGCCAGCGGCTCAGCTCCGCAAGCACTTTGGCCTTTTCGGGCTCGTTGAAGATCTCGTGCGAGAAGCCGGGCCATTCGCGCGTGGTCACCACTGCCTGCGGCACGGCGGCGGCGAAACGGGCCGAACCCTCGGGCCGCACGCAGCGGTCAGCGCCGGCCCACATCAGCAGCGTCGGCAGCGCCCAGCGCTCGGCCACGTCCTGCACCACCGGCCCAGCGCCGGCGATGAACTGGCCCAGCAAGCCGCTGATGCGGTCGTGCACCAGCGGGTCGTCGACATAGGCCTTGACCACCGCCGGATCACGGCAGATCCACTCAGGCTTCAACCCGTTGTTGACGCGCAGGTGCGGCAGCACCTTCGGCACCACCGCCAGCAGCGCCTTCTGCACCGCGTTCATGCCCGGGTCCAACGCCGGCGACGACAACACCAACGCATCGAGCGGGCGTGACCAACCTGCCGGCTGTGCCATCAGGCTTTCGGCAACGAAGCGCGCCGCTACCAAGCCGCCCAGGCTGTGCCCCAACAGCACCAGCGGCCCCGACAGTTGCGCGCGCATGGCGTCGACCACCCGTGCCAGGTCCGCGAGCAAGCTGTCGGCCGTGGCGATGTCACCCTGCGCACCGGCCGAATGGCCGTGGCCGCGCTGGTCGTACGCGGTCACGTCCCAACCCTGACCCTGCAGATCGGCGGCCACATGGGCATAGCGCCCACCATGCTCGCCCAGGCCATGGACGATCAGGACCTGACCACGCGCCGGCGGCACCGGGCTCCAGCGGCGCACATGCAACGCGAGGCCGTCTTGGGTTTGTACGAGGGTGTGCATCAGGTGGAGTCTAGTCGCGCAGCCCAGGCGAGCAACCCGAGGTTGACAGGGTTGCGTTCGATGAAACCGCGTCGGAACGACTCGGGCACCTGTTGCTGCACGGTGTCATGAACCCAGCCGACAGCCTGCCGTACGACAGCATTCGCCTCGTCTTGTGCGCCGGCCGATTGCAGCGCCCGCGCTACCTGCCACCACAGCTCGGCCGGGTACAGCGTGGCGGCGGACAGCTGATCGGCCTGGCCCAAGGCCTCGCGCGCGCAGGCGACTGCGAGCACCGTGTCCACCTCACTGGCGCGTTCGGTCAGTCGCACCAGCGCTGCCAAACGGGCGCCGCCGTGGCCGAGCCGCTCGGTCGCTTGCAGCGCTTCGTCCAGCCGCGACAAGGCGTCTGCCGCCGGCAGGTCCTTCGCCTGTTCGATGACCAGCGGCCAGTACAGGTCCGGCCGTCTGCCGTCGGCCAGCAAGGTCAGCGCTTGCTTCAGTAGCTCGACCGCTTCGACCTGCCCGCCGCTACGCTCGCGCGCCAGCCGCGACAGCACCAGCAGACGCCGCACACGCGCCACCAGCGGCGTGTCGTCGCCCGCTCCGACTTTCTGCAGGGCCTGCTGAGCACGCGCGGCCTGGCCCAGTYGCCACCAGCAGGCCGCGCGGTGACCTTCGACCACCGTCAGCAACACCGGCTGCTCGCGCGTCATCACCCGCTCGGCTTCATCCAACGCCGCCAGCGCGCCGGCGTAGTGGCCCAGGCCCAGCTCGCACAGCCCCTGCAACGCTAAAGAAGTGCCGAGCTGCGCGCCGATCCAGTCGTGCTGCGCGCCAAGGTCCAGCGCCCGCTGCACCGACTGGCCGGCATTGCGCAGGTCGCCACGGTCGATGCGGTTGCAGGCCAGGTTCGACAGCCCGCTCATCACCTGCGACCAGTCGCCGATCTCTTCGGCGAACGCGATCGACCGCTCGTGCCACGGCATCGCCTCGTCGAGCCGGCCGCAGTTGTCCAGCGCCACCGCCAGGCTGCCGGCCGATTCGGAGCACTCGGCCGGACTGCCATGCTGCAGCAGCCATTCGGTCGCCTGACGCAAAGGCTGCACGGCATCCTGCGGCTGGTCGGCCATCACCCGCACCATGCCCAGTTCGCTGCGCGCCTGGGCCAGCAGGCGTTCGTCGCCCAGGCGCTCGGCCTCGGCCACGCAGGCCTCGGCGCGCTCGGCCAGCCGGTCGACATCGCCGCGGTGGCCAAGCAGGTGGATGCGCATCAAGGCAGCCTCGAGCCGCTGTGCCGCGCTCGCGGCCAACCGGTCCAGCCTGTCGCACAGCGCGTGGCCATCGGCGATGTCGTAGTCGATGCCCAGGTGCAGATCGGTCGCGCCAAGCACCGCGGCAAAGGCTTCTTCCTGCTCGCCGGCGTTCGCCAGGATGTCGGCTCGCCGCAGCAGGAAGCCCAGTTGCTCGTGGCGGCGCGCGCACTGCCAGGCCGCATCGGCCGCCTGGCCCAGCCACGGCAGCGCACGCAAGGGCTGGCCGGCGGCCTGCCAGTGATCAGCCACCCGAGCCGGCGCCACCGACCGCGTCGCTTCGGTTTCCAGATAGCCGGCGATCCGCGCATGCAGGTGACGCGCGATCGGCGCCGGCACACCATCGCGCACCGCCTCGAACACCAGGTCGTGCGCAAAGGCCTCGTCGCTCAGCACCTGCGCGGCTTCGAGTGCCTGCCAGTCGTCGGTCAGGTCCATCACCGGCCGGCCCAGCACCGCGGCCGCCAGCTCGACGCCGAAGTCAGCGCCCGCCACGCTGGCCACTCGCGCCAGCGCCAGCGCACCTGCCGGCAGTTGCCCGAGCCGCTCGCCGATCAGCGCGCGCACGTTCGACGGCCGCGCGCGCAGCCAGTCCGCCACGTCACCGGCCAGGCGCTGCTCGGCCCAGGCCTGCTTCAGCGTCTCGAGCAGGAACAGCGGGTTGCCGCCGGTGTGCTGGCGCAACGCTGCGCCGGCGGCCGCGCCGCTCAGGCCCGGCAGCTCCAGCGAGTCGACCAGCTCGGCCAGCGCCGCATCGTCCAGCGGCACCAGCGGCAACGGCCGCAGGCGGGCCTGGGCGATCAACTCCTGCCGCAATGCGGCCAATGTGCTGCCCTCGACAGCCGGACGGCTGGCCAGTGCCCAGCGCGGGGCCGGCGCATCGGCAGTGGCCACCGGGCTGCGCAGGATCCAGTCACGCAGCCAGTCGAGGCTGGCCTCGTCGGCCCACTGCAAATCGTCGACCAGCAGGCCGGCAAAGCCTGGCGCCTGCGCGCGCCATAACGCGTCCAGCGCTTCGGGCAATGCTTGCTCATGGCCGCCGCGCGGCGCGGCCACCGGGCCCGCCGCGATCGCAGGCAGCAGCTTGGCCAGCTCACGCCGTTGCGCCGCATCGAGCCGATCGGCGGCCTGCTCGTCGTGGCGGTGCAGTGCGTCAAGCCAGCGGGTCAGCGAAGCCAGCGGTACGCCCGCGTCACCAGGCCGTGCTGCCACCAGCACCGTGCCGGGCCGCGCCTGCGCCAGCGTCTGCATGAGGCGGCTCTTGCCCAGGCCACCCTCACCTTCGACCAGCACCACCTGGCCGAGGTCCCAGCCTTGCAGCAGCGCGTCGAGCACGGCAGCACGGCCCACCAGGCGCGGCGGTCGCAGCACGCTGGCTGGCAAGGCAGCACCGCCGGACGCGGTCGGTCGTGCATCCGCCCCTGCCGCCTCGATCGTCGCCAGCAGTTGCCGCGTCTCGGCGCCAGGCTGCGCGCCGACCTCGTCCTTCAGCACCTGTTCGCAGCGGTCGAACGCGAGCAGCGCCGCAGCCCGGTCGCCGGCCAGGTAGTGCAACCGCATCACCCGCCGATGCGCCTCTTCGGACAGCGGCTCCAGTGCCAGCAGCTCGTTCGCATGCGCCAACGCACCGGCCCAGTCGTGGGCGCGCTCGGCCATCTCGCACAGCTCGACGAGCGCCAGCCGCATGCGCTGGCGGCGCTGCTCGCGCTGCAGCGCCAACCACTCAGCCAGCTGCCCGGCGGCGCCGGCATCGAGCCCGCCCAGCAGCTCTTCGGCATCGACCAGGTCGTGGGTCAGCCCAGCGGCCAGCGCGAGCACGGCCTGGCCCTCGACCAGCTCGACACCGAGTTGACGCTTCAGCTGGAACAGGCGCTGGCGCAGCGTATTGCGCGCCGCGGCCGGCTCGCTGTCCGGCCACAGCAGCTGGGCCAGCTTCTCGCGCGGGGTCGGGCCTTCGAGCGCCAGCCAGCACAGCATCAAGGCGTCGCGCGCGGCCAGCGGGCGCAGATCGCCGTCGCGTTTGAAACCGGGAGAAGCGGAGGCCAGCAGCAACTGCGCCGCTCCGGTGCCAGGCTCAACCGCTGCCTGGCCAAGCGACGAAGACGTTGTCTCGGCACTCATAACGGCATCCTAACGGAGCGATTTCTACAGTGCCTTCACTGGCTGACGGAGATCGATCGAATGACCGCCCCAAGGCCAGTCCACCCGATCCTTCTACTTCGTTTTTCAGAGAGGTAACCCCATGAACACCCAACTCATCTCCGCCCTGGCCCTGACCCTGGCCGCCGCCGGCGCGCAAGCCGCCCAGACCACCCGCAGCGCCTGCAGCGTCGACGGCAGCGGTGGCGGTAACGTCATCTCGGCCCACCCCGAAAACGGCTGGGTCGCCGTGACCGGCATCAGCAAGGTGCTGAACAACACCACCGGCGCCGCCAAGCAGGCCTACATCACCTTCACGGCCGATGCCGGCGTGGATGCCGATGCCGAGCTGCGCCTGGCCTTCTCGGTCGACGGCGGCTCGCCGTTTTATGCCGGCCCGCAGAACCTGGCCAACAACACGCAGTTCTGGGCCTCGCGCAGCACCGTCGCCGTGATCTCGGTGCCGCCCGGCAGCCACACGATCCAGCCGATGTGGCACGTCAACGGCGCCAACGGCAAGCTCGGCATCCTCGACGACCGCTGCATGATCGTCACGTTCTGAGGTCGCAGTGGGTCATCACCTTGGGAGTGCGGGGGAACAGATGTCCCCCAGGTGATGTCGACGAGGGAGTGGAAGCGGTTAGCCTTGCGCGATTCCAGTCGTCGCGAGGCCACCATGACCACTCCCTCTACCTATTTCGACCTGCAGCTCGACAGCGCCAGCGGCATCGCCCGGCTGACACTGAACCGGCCCGAGCGGATGAACACGATGGACCCGGGCTTCTTCCCGGCCCTTCGCGACGCCGTCCGTGCGCTCGACGACGCCGGCCAGACCCGCGTGCTGGTGATCGCCTCGACCGGCAAGCATTTCTCGGCCGGCATGGCGCTGGACGTGTTCGCCGGCGCCAACATGCCGATGCTCGACCTGTCGACCTCGCGCAAGCGGCAGGCCTTCCAGACTGGGCTGCGCCGCCTGATGGCCTGCTTCGACGCGATCGATGAGGCGCGCTTCCCGGTCATCTGCGCGGTCCAGGGCGGGTGCATCGGTGGTGCGCTGGATCTGGCGGCTGCCTGCGACATCCGCTTGTGCACCGCCGAAGCGTTCTTCACGGTGCAAGAGATCCACATCGGCATGGTGGCCGACCTCGGCTCGCTGCAACGACTGCCGAAGATCGTGCCGCAGGGCGTGGCGCGTCAGATGGCCTACACCGGCGAGCGGGTCAACGCCGAGCGGGCTTTGGCCATCGGCCTGGTCAACGCCGTGCTGCCGGACGAAGGCGCGTTGATCGCCCATGCACAAGAACTGGCCGCGCAAATCGCCGCCAAGAGCCCGCTGGCGATCGCCGGCAGCAAGCTGGCGTTGAACCAGGCGCGTGACCACGGCACCGCCGAAGCCTTGTCGCAGATGACGCTGCTGCAAAGCGCGATCTTCGACATCGGCGAAATGGAGAAGGCGATCACGGCCTGGAAGCTCAAGCAGCCGGCGGCGTTCGAGCCGCTGGCACCACTCGAGAAAGGCTGATCAACGCGCCGCGCGGCGCAGCGGCACCGCCGGGAAATCGACCGGCACCGCGAAGGCCACGTTCACGTAGTTGGTGAACAGGTTCAGCGCGACGTGGGCCAGGATCTCGACGATCGCTTCGTCGTCGAAGCCTGCCGTGCGCAGAGCCTGCACGTCGCCGTCGGCAACCTGGCCACGCTGGTCGACCAGCTTCAGCGC
>NZ_JBFUGE010000305.1:0-7328 GCF_056403075.1 Ideonella sp. P3_A4
GAACTGCTGCGTCAGTTCCATGCCGAACGACAGCAGCGAGATGGCGACCACCGCGAACAGCCAGCAGGGACCTGAGCGCCGGCCACCGCGCACGCCGGCGGCATGCACCAGCGCCGCGATCGGGATGTAGCCGAGGTAGTTGGCCCAGATGTCGAATTTGTAGCGCCACGGCGGCAGCGGCAGCTCGAACAGCTCCCACACCGACAGGTCACCTGGCCAGCGCCAACCGGTGAAAGGGTACAGGCTGGCGTAGACCACCACGCTGACCGCCAGCCAGGCCAGCGGCAAGGCCGAGCTGTGGTGACGCCGCGCGCCGCTCGGGTCTGGCACCGACGCTCCCGCGTCAGAACGGCTTGACCACCACGAGCACGACGATCAGCGCGAACATCAGCACCGACACCTCGTTGAACACGCGGAACCAGCGCTCGCTGCGGCGGTTCTTCAGCTGTTCAAACTTGCGCAGCAGCGACAGGCAGGCGTGGTGGTAACCCACCGCCGCCAGCACCAGCACCAGCTTGGCATGCAACCAGCCATGGCCCGGGCCGCGCCAGACCGAAAAACCCAGCCACAGCCACAGCCCGAACAGCAGCGCCGGGATCATCAGCAGCGTGGCAAAACGGTACAGGCGCCGCGCCATCAGCAGCAGGCGCTCACGCTCGGCGTGGCTGTCACCCGGCACGCTGGCCAGGTTGACGAAGAAGCGCGGCAGGTAGAACAGGCCCGCGAACCAGCTCGCCACGAAAATGATGTGCAGGGCCTTGACCCAGAGGTACAAACCAGTCATCCGACCGATTATGGCGGTGCACAAAAGAAAGAGCCCCGACCATGGGCCGGGGCTGAAAAGCCTTGACGCTGTCATCACGTAAAGGCACCTGCTCAGGGAGGAAAAGCAGGGAGAAACACCCTCACGGGCATCGCTCAAGAACAACTTTAACACCGCAGAGCGGCTCTGTACCATAGGCGTCCGCCACAATTTTTGGCGCTTTGCGGCCCTGATTCACTGGGCTACACCCCTCTTGCGCGGCGGGGTTTTCGACACCGTCGCAACACTTCTTTGCCTGTCCCCTATTCATGCTGCCTGCCTACCCCGCCAGCCGCCCCCGTCGCCTGCGCCGTGATGCCTTCAGCCGCGCGCTGGTAAGAGAAAACGTTCTCACCGTCGCCGACCTGATCTACCCAGTGTTCATACTCGATGGCGAGAACCGCGTCGAGGACGTGGCCAGCATGCCGGGCGTGCAGCGCCTGAGCGTGGACCAGCTGTTCGCCAAGGCCGAGGCCTGCGTCGCGCTGGGGGTGCCGGTGATGGCGCTGTTCCCGGTCATCGACCCCAGCCTGAAGACGCCCGACGGCCGCGAAGCCACCCGCCCCGACGGCCTGGTGCCGCGCGCGGTGCGGGCGCTCAAATCACGCTTCCCCGAGCTGGGCCTGCTGACCGACGTCGCGCTGGACCCGTTCACCAGCCACGGCCAGGACGGGCTGCTCGACGCCAACGGCTACATCATCAATGACGACACGGTGGCGGTGCTGCGCGAGCAGGCGCTGGTGCAGGCCGATGCCGGCGTCGACATCGTCGCGCCGTCGGACATGATGGACGGTCGCATCGGTGCGATCCGCTCGGCGCTGGAAGCCAAAGGCCGGATCCACACCAAGATCATGGCCTACAGCGCCAAGTACGCCAGTGCCTTCTACGGCCCGTTCCGCGATGCCGTCGGCTCGGCCAAGAACCTGGGCAAGAGCGACAAGAAGACCTACCAGATGGACCCGGCCAACAGCGACGAGGCGCTGCGGGAAGTGGCACTCGACATCGCCGAGGGCGCCGACATGGTGATGGTCAAGCCCGGCCTGCCGTACCTGGACATCGTGCGCCGCGTGAAGGACGAGTTCCACATGCCGACCTTCGCCTACCAGGTCAGCGGCGAGTACGCGATGGTCAAGGCGGCCGCTGCGAACGGCTGGCTGGACCACGACGCGGTGATGATGGAATCGCTGCTTGCGTTCAAGCGCGCCGGCGCCGACGGCGTGCTGAGCTACTTCGCGCTCGACGCGGCGCGGCTGCTGAAGTCGGCTTGAGCGGCCACATCCACGAAGGGGCCGCGGTGCGCATCTTCCACATCAAGGCCGACAACTTCACGGAGTTGGCCGAGCTGCCCGAGGTGCTGCCACCGCAGGGCTTCGTCTGGGTCGGCAGCGGCCGGCGCGAGTTCGAAGTGCAACGCGGCGAGGTCCAGGCCGCGCTGCAGCGCTGGGCCGGCGCCGCACTGGTCGACCTGCATGTCAGCGATCTGCTGAACAACCAGCTGCCGTCGCACTTCGAGGACACCTCTTGGTACGACATGCTGGTGTTCCGCCGCCTGGCCACCACGCCGAGCGGCAAGAGCCTGTTCCTCGACGAGAGCCACGGCACACTGGCTTCGGCTCAGCAGGCGCTCGATGCGATCGACACCAGCCCGGTCGGCTTCGCGGTGTTCGACCGGGTGCTGCTGACGATCCACCCGACCGACTGCATGGTGCGCGAGTTCTTCGCCCAGCGCCTGACCCAGCAAGCCGCCGAAAGCGACCTGCGCGGCGCGGGTCGGCTGCCCTCCGGCCCGGCCGACCTGATGCTGCGGATGGTTAACTACATGGTCGACAGCTATCTCGACCTGCGCCGTTTGCTGACCCGTCAGTTGACCACCCTGCAGACCGAGCTGCTCAATCCCAAGGGCCACTTCCACGACTGGCAGGTGCTGCTGGGCAGCCGCAATGCACTGCATATGTTGGAAGACACCTGCGAGGACCAGCGTGCGGCGATGCAGGAATGGATCGACGCGCTGGACGAATGGCCGTCCGAGGCCGATGCCGGTGCCAAACGCGAGCGCGAGCTGCTGCGCGTGCGTTCACGCGACGTGCTGGAGCACATCGAACGCGTGCTGACGCATGTGCGGCGACTGGAGTCGTCGGCCGAGGCCGCGGTGCAGATGCACTTCTCGGCCCTGAGCCACCGCACCAACGACATCATGCGCACGCTGACCGTGCTGACCGCGATCTTCCTGCCGCTGAACCTGATCACCGGCATCTTCGGCATGAACTTCGAGGTCATCCCGCTGCAGCACGCCGTGAAGGGCTTCTGGGTGGCGATCGCCATCATGGCCGCCACCGCCATCGGTCTTGGCGGCTTCTTTTGGCGCAAGCGTTATCTCGGGACCCACGTCCGCCCCTAGCGGGACGCGACGTTCAGCCGCGGCGTTTGCGGTACGGATCCTTGAGCCCCAGCCCGAGCAGGATCTCGGTCTCGCGGACTTCCATCTCTTCGGCGTCTTCGTCGCTGGTCTCGTGGTCCCAGCCCTGGGCGTGCAAGGTGCCGTGCACCAGCAGATGGGCGTAGTGGTCGGCGATCGAGACCCGCAGCTCTCGCGCCTCGCGCGCCACGACCGGCGCGCAAAGGATCAGGTCAGCGCTGACCACCGGCTCTTGCGCGTAGTCGAAGGTCAACACGTTGGTCGCGTAGTCCTTGCCGCGGAACTCGTGGTTCAGCTGCCGGCCTTCGTCTTCGTCGACGATACGCACGGTGATCTCGCCCGACAGGTCGAGCGCCGAACGCACCCAGCGTGCGACGCGGTGGCGCGGCAACTGCTCGCGGTGACGCGGGTCGGCGAACTGCAGGCTCAGGCTCAAGGAGGGTTTGACGACACGGCTCACTGGTACACCCTTGGGCCTGCGGCCCTTCCCTCCAAGAGGGAGCGCGCCCCTACGGGCGGCCGGGCGGCGCTCATGCGCCGCTCCTGCCGTCATGCGCGCCATCGCGGGGCGGTTGTTGCGCCTCGTAGGCTTCGACGATGCGCGCCACCAGCGGGTGGCGCACCACGTCGGCAGAGCTGAAGCGCGTCATCGCAATGCCTTTGACACGCTTGAGCACATCGGCCGCGTCGATCAGCCCGCTGGGCATGCCGCGTGGCAAGTCGATCTGGCTGATGTCACCGTTGACCACCGCCTTCGAACCGAAGCCGATGCGGGTCAGAAACATCTTCATCTGCTCGGGCGTGGTGTTCTGCGCTTCGTCGAGGATCACGAACGAATGGTTCAGCGTGCGGCCGCGCATGAAGGCCAGCGGCGCGACTTCGAGCAAGCCTTTCTCGAAGGCCTTGGTGACGCGGTCGAAGCCCATCAGGTCATAGAGCGCGTCGTACAGCGGGCGCAGGTAAGGGTCGACCTTCTGCGTCAGGTCACCCGGCAGAAAACCCAGCCGCTCGCCGGCCTCAACCGCCGGCCGCGTCAGCACAATGCGCTGCACGCCGCTGCGCTCCAACGCGTCGACAGCGCAAGCCACCGCGAGAAAGGTCTTGCCGGTGCCTGCCGGACCGATGCCGAAGGTGATGTCGTGCGACAGGATCTGGCGCAGGTACTGGATCTGGTTCGGGGTGCGGCCGACCAGGTCGGCACGGCGCGTGTGCAGCACGATCTCGCCGTCCTCGCCGGCCACCACCGGCGCCTTCGCCGGGTTGCGGCGCAGGTCGTCCAGCGCCAGCTGCAGTGTCTCGGCGTGGATCGGCTTCTTGGCCCGCTCGTACAGCGATTCGAGCAGTGCCAGCACCCGCTCGGCGTCGCGCTTCGAGCCATCGATCTTGAACGCACCCTGGCGCCGCGTGATCGCCACCGGCAGCACCGCCTCGATCGAGCGCAGGTTCTCGTCCACCGCGCCGCACAGGTGCGACAGCCGGTTGTTGTCGAGTGGAGAGAAGGTGTGGCGGAGGATCAAGCCGGACTCGTGCTGCAGACGCGAAAGCCGGGGATTGTCGACCAAACGATAATCCCGCGCCATGATCGGCCGCCTCTCGGGTTTGCTCGCGGAAAAGTCCCCGCCGCTGGTGCTTGTGGATGTCAACGGCGTCGGCTACGAAGTCGATGTGCCGATGAGCACCTTCTACAACCTGCCAGGGCTGGGTGAGCGCGTCACGTTGCTGACGCACGTGGTGGTGCGTGAGGATGCGCATCTGCTCTACGGGTTCCTCACCGCGTCGGAGCGCAGCACCTTCCGCGAGTTGATCAAGATCTCAGGCGTCGGCCCGCGCACCGCACTGGCGATCCTGTCGGGGCTGTCGGTGGCCGAGTTGTCGGCGGCGATCTCGCGGCAAGAAGGCGCGCGCTTGCAGAAGGTGCCCGGCATCGGCAAGAAGACCGCCGAGCGGTTGTTGCTCGAACTCAAGGGCAAGCTGGGGGCGGACCTCGGCGCACCGTCCGCACAGGTCACCACCGACGCGCAGGCCGACATCGTGCAGGCGCTGATGGCGCTGGGCTACAACGAGAAAGACGCCGCGGCGGCGCTGAAGAAGCTGCCGCCGGAGGTCGGCGTCAGCGACGGCATCAAGCTGGCGCTGAAGTCGCTGGCCTGATCGGGCCGCGGCTGACGCTGTGTGTCAGCTTCTGAACGGCGTCACTGCCCCAGGGCCTTGATCGGCACCTTCAGTTCCAGCGTCTCCTTCTTGCCGTCGGTGCCTTCGATGGTCAAGGTCAGCGGCAAGGTCTCGCCGCCCTTCAACTGCTGCTTCAGCCCCATCAGCATCACGTGGTAGCCACCGGGCTTCAGCTCGACCGTCTTGCCGGCCGGCAGTTCGACAAAGGGCGCGGCGTTCATCTTCATGACGCCGTTGTCCATCTTCATCTCGTGCACCTCGGCCATACCGGCCACCGGCGACGCCACGCCCACCAGGCGGCCGCCGTGCGACGAGCTGAGCTGCATGAAGGCACCCGAGCTGGTCTGACCCGCCACGGTGCCGCGCGCCCAGGCGTTGTTGACGGTCGTCGCCGCCGACGCCGGGCTGATCACACAGGCCAGCGACACCGCGGCGAACACGGGGAACAGGGCGAATTTCATGGGCATCCTTTTCTCAAATGTAGGCTCGAAACGGCATCAGAAGGCATGCGTCCAGCCGAACGCGAGGCTGGTCCGCGGCACCAGCTGGATGCCGTTGACCTGCTGGTAAACGGGTACCTGCAGCAAAGCGTAGACAAGGTCGTCGTGCCCCGGTGAGATGCTGACACCAGGCGACAGGTTCAACGTGCGGCTGCCGCTCAGCTCGGGCTCGGCTTCGGCACCGCTATCGCGGCCGCGCTGGCTCCAGTTGGTCTGCAGCAGCAAGCTCCACATCGGCGACATCGCGTGCGCCCAGCCGGCCGACAGGTCGAGCCGCTGGCCCGGCTTGTAGCCGTCGCGCTCGGCGAGCGCACCCGTCCAGGTGGCCTGCAGGTTCAACGCATCGGCCAGACCCAGCACCACGCGGGACGAGGCACCGACGATCAGGTCGGTCGTACCGGTGCCCGGCTGCAAGCTGCGCTCGGCCACGCTGCCGTCGCCGTTGGCGACGGTGCGAGACCCTGTGGGCAGCTTCAGGCCACCGGTCAGTGCCCACGCAAAGTCCCCGTTCGACGCGACAGGCGCCTGCCAGCGCACCAGCGCCTGCACGTCGCCGACGCGGCTGTAGCGCCAGCGCTCTTGCGCACCGAGCTCGCCGGTGTCCTCGTCGATCAGGTCGTGCGCATGGTCGCGGTGCACGAGAGGCAAGCGCAACGCGAAAGACCACTGCGGGCTCATCGCGTAGTCCAGCGTCGTCACCAGGTTCAGGTTGCGGGTGTGGCGCTCGACCGCCTCTTCGTCTTCGGGCAGGTCGTCGGGCGAGATGTTCTTGGTGCCCTGGCGCAGCTGGTCTTGCACGACGAACTCCAGCCGCAGGTCGACGCTCCAGCCAGCGTGGTCCCAGGTGCCAAGCGCGAAGCGGTCGTTCAGCAGATTGCACGAGGCGGCACCGCACGAGGCTTCGGCCGAAGTGGCGCCAACAGCGCCGAGCGCGGCGAAGAGTGCCGCGCGGATCAGGTGGGTGGTCATCGAAGGTGGTCCTTCAGGAAGGCATGGACGGCAGCCGCCATATCGGCGGGCTGCGGGCCGGCGATGGGGACGACGCGAGGGTGCGTGGCGGCCATCGCATCGGCAGCGATTTCGACCTCGGGAAGCATCGTGCGCGCGGGCTGCATTCGGGCAGCGCCAGCGGYGACGGCTCAGGCTCGGTCGAAAGGGGGCGCGCGGGCCTGTGCTGCCGCCCATGCAAACAACGGGCGAGGTGCTCGCAGGAACAGCGTGGGCTGTTCGGTCAGCGGCTTGACCAGCGTCGTGGCGACCACCAAGGGTGGCGGCGCCATGGCTTGGCCGGCCAAGCCGCAGAGCGCGCAGTGGTCCAGGTGAACGGTCATACCCTGTGCGGGCTGCGGCTGTTCGGCTTCGCCGGCGGCCAACTGCTTGGGCCCCTGCGGCGTGCAGATCTCGGCCCAGACCGAGCCGCCTTGTTCGGCAGCCAGCC
>NZ_JBFUGE010000306.1:0-7291 GCF_056403075.1 Ideonella sp. P3_A4
TGAGCTTCTATGGCGTACAGCAGATGCCGGTGCCGGAGTTCACCGCGATCAACATGCTGACGCCGCTGCTGGTCATCGTGCTGGCCGGCTGGTGGTTGCATGAGAAGGTCAGCCGGCTGCGCTGGGCGCTGGTCGCCGGTGGCTTCGTCGGTACGCTGATCGTCATTCGGCCAGGCTCGGGCGTGTTCGGCTGGGCCGTGCTGTTCCCGCTGGCCGGGGCGTTCTTCTACGCCAGCTTCCAGGTGCTGACGCGGCGCCTGTCGGGCAGCGAGAGCCCATACGCGACCCACTTCTACACAGGGCTGACCGGCACGCTGATCCTGACGCCTATCCTGCTCGCCAGCCCGATCCCGGTGTGGGCCACGCTGCAGGCGGCACCAGCCTGGCAGATCGGGCTGATGCTGGCGATCGGCGCGCTCGGCACCGTAGGCCACCTGTTCCTGATCCTCGCGCTGGGCCTGGCGCCCACGGCAACGTTGATGCCCTTCGTCTACCTGCAGATCGCCGTGGCCACGATCGCCGGCTGGTTGATCTTTCATCAGGTGCCCGACGGCTGGGCCTTCGTCGGCATGGGCGTGATCGCGGCCTGCGGCGCGGCAGGCGCCTGGCTCAACATGCGGTCGGCGGGCAAGCCGGCCGACCCGGTCGTCGTCGACACGATGGCCGACTGACAATCACGGCCATGAAAGATCGTTACCGTCCCACCTCGCGCCGCCAGCGGCTGATCATCGTCGCCGTGACCGTGGCCACCGTCGTCACGCTGTGGATGGTGCTGCTGCTGCGGCCGGGCTGGCACGTGCGCACGTTCCCGGACGCCCCGAACTGCACCAAGCACCAGGTCCCCGGCTGCGTCGGCGGCAAGGCCGATGTGATGCTGATTCCGGCGACGCCGGCGCCCGCCGCATCGGCAGCCGCCAGCGCCGCGAAGTAAGCGCTCAGGCTGGCTTGGTCGCCAGCACCTTCAGCAGCCAGCGGTTCAGGTCGGCAATCTCCTCGGGGCAGACCGAGTGCTCCATCGGGTAGTCGTGCCACTCGACCTCGTAGCCCAGCGCCTTCAGCGCATCGCGTGAGGCCACGCCGCCGGCATGCGGCACGATCGGGTCCTGCCGGCCATGGCCCATGAAGATCGGCGTGTGCTGGTTGGCCTCGCTGCGTTCGGCGGCCGTGCTGGCCGCCAGCGGCAAGTAGCCTGACAGCCCGATCAGCCCAGCCAGGCGCTTCGGCGCCCGCAGGCCCGCCAGCAGCGTCATCGCACAGCCCTGCGAAAAGCCCATCAGCACGATGCGTTCGGCGGCGATGCCACGTTCGACCTCGCGATCGATCAAGGCCTGCACCTCGGTCAGCGAAGCGCGCAGGCCGGGTTCATCTTCCTTGCGCGCCAAGTCGGTGCCGAGGATGTCGTACCAGGCCCGCATGCGGTAGCCGCCGTTGATCGTCACCGGACGGACGGGCGCATGCGGAAACACGAAGCGGACCGCGCCGACGGGGCGCAGGTCCAGCTCTTGTGCAATGGGGACGAAGTCGTTGCCGTCGGCGCCCAGGCCGTGCAGCACGATGATGGTGGCGACCGGCGGCTGTGTGCCGGTCTGCCCTTCGAGAGTTTCTAGTGCCATGCGGGCAGCATAGCGCGCCGCAGATCGCTTCTAGTTGGCTACCAGCTTGCCGACTTCGATCTCGATGTCGGCCATCTTGGCCTTGGCCAGCGTCTCCATGTCGAGCGTGAAGTTCTTGCCGCCGATGTCATCCGGGATCATGCGGGCCTTGAGCACCGCCATCCCGACCAGTTGGCCTTGGCTCGGGCCGGTGGCGCTGTCGAACTCGACAGCGATTTGCACCACCGGCTTGGTCAACGCCTTGGCGCTGTAGCTGCGATCTTTCTGGAAGATGCCGGTGGTCAGCACGCGCTCGCTCTTCATGCGCGAGGCGAACAGCACCGGGTCGGCATCGGTACCCGCGTAGGGCTCGAAGCTCGGGTTGCTGCCCTTCAACTGGAACACGCCGGTGTCGTGGGCATAACCGCCGTCGGCAAAGGTCGAGAACTTCGCACCGCGACCGACGTTGAGGTTGAAGCCGACGCCGCGGCTGGTGGTACTGGCCGGGCCGACCAGGCCGAGCACGACGCGGGTCGAGGTCGAGCCTTCCTGCTTGACCAGGCGCCAGCCGCTGCCGGTCGGGTCGGTGTAGCTGAGCGAAGTCGCCGCGCGGTGAGCCGGCGTCGTCGACGGGCTGTCTGAAGAACCGCCACCGCAGGCCGCGAGCAGGCTGACCACCAACGCGGCCAGGCCATGAGAGAGAAGCTTTTTCATCGGTCTTGTCCGTTCGAGGGTCAGCGGAAGCTGACCGCGTTGCGCAGCGCTTCGAGGATGGCGGTGATGTCCATGCTGTCGGTGAAGCCGTCGCCGACGAGACCATGGCTGGATTGCACCCAGCCGTCCAGGCCCCAGGACAAGGCCACCGCACCGAGGTCGATCGCATCGAATTCGGTGTCGCCATCGGCATCGCCGTTGACGACCCAGACCACGCCTTCTGCGTACTGCAGCGGGTCGGCCCTGCTCGACACGGTCATCGCGAAGAAACCCCACTCGGTGGGCGGCGTCCAGCGGCCGTCTTCGGTCGAGACGCCGCCGTAATGGCGGAAGCCCGGGCTGGCGAAGTCGCCGGTGCGGCCACCGTTGGTCCAGACCACGCTCTTGTCGTCGGTGTTGTCGACCTGGGCCGACAGTTGCACCGTCGTGTTCATGCCGACGATCGGCACGCGGGCGAAGTAGCCTTCGTCGCCGCCGTAACCGTTCAGCGGCGTGCCGCCCGGGTGCACCACCGGCATGCCGATGCGCACACGCGGTGCCTGGCCTTGTGCCTCGCCGACGTTGATCGCGGCAAAGGCATTGCGCACCGCCGCCACGTCGGCCGACTCGGCGCCGTACAGCGCAGTGGCGGCGTCGATCGCTGCATCGCGGGCGAAGGCGTAGTTCGCGTCCCAGGTCAGGTACTCGCTCAGGGCCTTGTACCAAATGCGCGCGGCGTGGTCGTTGCCTATGCCGCTCATGCCGCCGGGCAGGTAGGCGCTGAAGTCCTCGCCGCCCGGCGTGGCCGAAGCGCCTTGCGACAGGAAGTAGAACGCGCGGTTCATCGGCCSGCTGCTGAAGTGCACGTCGAGGTACTTGATACCGGCGTACCAGTTGTCGGCGCTGACACCGTCGACGCCCGGGTGATTCATCGAGCGCAATGCGGCCCCGATCGGCGAGACCTTCGAGCCGACCTGCCAATCGACACCGTCGAGCGGGATCAGGCTGTCGGTGCCCGGCAGGCGCTTCGCATAGACCTCGACCATCTTGCCGAGGATGTCCGACGTGGCCTCGTTCAGGCCGCCCGACTCGCCTTCATAGGCCAGGCCGGCAGTGTGCGAGGTCACGCCGTGCGTCATCTCGTGGCCGATGATGTCCATCGACGTTAGCGACGTGAAGCCGTGGGGATCGCCCTCGATCTTGTCGCCGGTGAACGGGTTGACGTTGGCGGTGTAGCTGCCGTCGGAATAGAACATGCCGAAGACACCGTCGCTCCAGAACGCGTTGTCGTAATACAAACCCGAGAAGCCTGACAGCGTGTGCACCTCGGAGATCGGCGCGGTGCCCTGGCCGTCGATGCCGTCACGGCCGAAGACGTTCTTGTAGAAGTCCCAGGTCATGGCCATGCCATGGTGCGCATCGACCGCGGCCGTCTGGCCGTTCTTGCTCGCCTCGATGCCGTAGGGCCAGACCGCGAACTGCTGGCCATCGCCCCATTCGTTGGTGGCGTTGCCGGTGAGCCAGTGGTCGGACAGCAGCGCGGCCCAAGGGTCGGCCTGGTGCAGCTCGGTGATCGTCTGCAGCGCGACGTTGGAGATCGGCTGGCCGTCCTCGTCGAGGATCAGGTTGCCGTAGATGTCCCAGTACCAGTCGTGCAGGAACGGGTTGTATTTGGTCGCGCGGGTGCGGTCGATCAGCGCAAAGGTGCCGTCAGCGCGGCGCACGGTGTCCAGCGTGACGGTGCCGCTGTATTGGCTGTGGCCAATGCCCTTGACGGCCACGTCGGTGGGTTTCAGCGCCGGCGGGTTCGGCGCCTCCAGCGTCTTGATGCCGTTGTCGGTGCGCAGGATCGCGCCGGTGCTGGCGTCGACCACATAACGCACATCCTTCAGGCCATCGGTCTTGTTGTGCGTGAGGGCACGCACCTCGTAGGCCCAGACGTACTTGTCTTTCGGCGCAACGGTCAGCGGCGAGGCCTTGCGGTCGAAGCCGTAGCGGCCGGTCTTCACGTTCCAGACCGGCTTGGCCTGGCCCATGTAGCTGGTCGGGAAGACCACCAACTCGGCATTCGTCTGCACCTTGGCGCCCTGCGCGGCGGCAAAGGACTTCAGCGCGATGTCGACCGCTCGGCTGCTGCTCAGTGTGGCGCTGYCAGTCGGCTGCGCATCGGCCAGCAGGCCCTGCTGCAAGACGCGGGTGCCGCCCCTGGCTTCGCTGTGCACGATGGCCTGGGCGCCCCAGACGCGCTTGCCCTGGAAGGTCTGGTCCGCATGGACAACCGTGCGGCCCTGCGCATTGGTGAAATGGTGGCGCAGCACCAGGTCGTTGCCCGCCCCGAGGCCCAGCGACGCCATCTGGCTGCGGGCACCGGCCAGCGCCGACTGGGCCGAGCGATCGGCTTGAGCCGGACGCGRCAAGCCGAGCGCCGCCGTGGACGAAAGATTCAGTGCGGCGATCAGAACGCAGCAGGTGGCCCTGCGCATCCGACTGGCCCGCAGCGCGCGGGAGGCTGGACGACTCATGGAATGAAGCCCGAGAGAAAGTAGACACAAATTCTCTCAGAGAACTTCTAGAGTCAGCAAGATCCGCGAAACGGGGTATTCCCGCAGCTGCGGGCAAAACGCTGTGAGTGAACTCACGGCGCCGGACTGGCGCCGTGAAGTGCTCCGGTCAGGGCAGCGCTTACTTGGCGGGCGACTTGACGGGCGCTTGCGCGACCACGTAGCGCTCTTCCACCGCCTCGAGGCTGCCCGAGGCGAACGGCAGGATCAGCCGGATTTCCTTGTTGACGCTGCCGTCGACCTCGAATCGATGGCCGTCGAGCAGGCGGGCGCGGTCACCCTGGCGGCTGATGACCTGGTAGTTGCCGCGCGGCAGCAGGGCCGAGACCATCCACACCGTGGTGCCCGCCGTCGGGCCGGGGCCGAGGTTGTAAAGCGGGCTGGTGTGCTCTTGCCAGCCGGCGGCGAGCGGCGGGTTGCTGGAGAACTGTTCAGGTTCGGCAGGCTGCAGCGCCGAGCAGGCACCCAGCGTGAGCATCAGGCCGGCAGCCAACAGGCCGGCGGAGCGGTGCGCCATCTGGCGCAGCAAGGGGCGGTTCATGGGTGCTCCTCGATTCGGGGTCGGGAAACTTCTATAACGGCCGAAGGGGCCGGCCTGTTGACCCGCGCTGGTATCAAAAACTCAGCAATTGCCCGCCATCGACTGCGATGGTCTGGCCGGTCACCCAGCGCGCCATCGGCGAGGCCAGGAACAGCGCCACGTCGGCAATCTCGTCGGGCGTGCCCAGGCGGCYGAAGGGGATGCGCTCCTTGATGCGTTCGTACAGCGGGTCGTTGGTCAGCCGCCGCCTTTCCCAGGTACCGCCGGGAAACTCGATCGAGCCCGGGGCGATGCAGTTGACCCGGATGCCCTGCTGCGCCAGCCGTGCGGCCTGGCTGGTGGTGTAGTGGATCACCGCCGCCTTCACCGCCGCGTAGGCCGGCGCCAACATCGAAGGCCGCAGGCCCGAGATCGACGAGATGTGCACGATCGAGCTGCCCGGCGATTGGGCCAGCCAATACAGCGCGGCGTGCGAGGCCCGCACGGTGGCCATCACGTCGACGGCCAGCCCTGCGCCCCAACCCGCTTCGTCGTCAGCCAAGCCGAAGCCTGACGCGTTATTGATGAGGACGTCGATGCCGCCCAGGGCCTCGGCCGCATCCTGCACATAGCTGGTCACCGCTTCGCCGTGGGCCAGGTCACAGACGCCGGCATGCGCCTTGCCACCGTGGGCTGCCAACTCGGCGCGCGTGCGTTCCAGCGTCTCGGCGCCGCGGGCACAAATCGAGACGTCGGCCCCAGCGGCCGCAAAGGCCAGCGCGATGGCGCGGCCGATGCCGCGGCTGCCGCCGGTGACGACGACGCGTTTTTGCTTGAAATCGAGAGCCATGTTCAGTTCACCCGCCATCACGTTGCCCTGGATCGATGCGCTGCCAGCGCCCTGGCCGCGTCGTGCTTACCTGCGACCTTGGCGGCATTGGCGCGGCGACAATCACGCCATGTCTCAGCTCTTCGAGGTTCACCCCGACAACCCGCAGCCGCGCCTGCTGAAGCAGGCAGCCCAGATTCTGCACGCCGGCGGCGTGGCGGCGGTGCCCACCGATTCCAGCTACGCGCTGGTCTGCCACCTGGACGACAAGAACGCGGCCGAGCGGTTGCGGCGCATCCGCCAGGTCGACGACAAGCACCATCTGACGCTGCTGTGCCGCGACCTGTCGGAGCTGGCCAACTACGCCCGTGTCGACAACCGGCAGTACCGGCTGCTCAAGCATGCGACGCCGGGCCCGTTCACCTTCATCCTGGAGGCAACCAAGGAAGTACCGCGCCGGCTCTCACACCCGTCGCGCCGCACCATCGGCCTGCGGGTGCCGGAGCACAAGGTGCTGCAGATGCTGCTGGCCGAGCTGGGCCAGCCACTGCTCGCCACCACGCTGATCCCGCCCGGCGAACACGAGGCGATGAACGACCCGCAGCAGATCCGCGAGCGTTTCCAGAAGCAGCTGCAGCTGGTGGTCGACGCCGGCGCCTGCCCGATGCAGCCGACCACGGTGATCGACTTCAGCGGCGAAGAGCCGGTACTGGTGCGCAGGGGTCGGGGCGACCCGACCGAGTTGGGACTGGCCCCGAACGACGAGGCCTGACCAGCAAGACACCGCGCGGCGATCGCCGCGCGGCTGTGTCACCTCACAACGAACTGAGGAAGGCCAGCACCGCCGCGCGGTCGTCCTTCGACATCGTTTCGAACTTGATCCGGCTTGCATCGGCCTCGCCGCCATGCCAGCCGATCGCTTCCATCAGCGTGCGGGCACGGCCGTCGTGCAGATAACGCGCGTTCTGCGCGCCGCCTTGCACGAACGGCAATGACCCGATCCCCCACAGCGGCGCGGTGCGCCACATGCTCGGCGTCGCGCGGCCTTCGGTCACCGTGTCCGCCAGTCCCGGGCCCATGTCGTGCAACAACAGGT
>NZ_JBFUGE010000307.1:0-7004 GCF_056403075.1 Ideonella sp. P3_A4
GTCCACTGCCAGCAGTGCGCCATGCTCCGGCCACAGGCTCGCGTCCAAGGCGCGCACGCCGGGCATCTTGCTTTCGGGGTGCTTCTGAAAAAACAGCTCGCCGGTGATGCCGTCCGGCGCGCGCACCAGCGACACCGGGCGGTTCTTCAGGTGCGGCAGCAGCCAATCGGCCACGCTCTCGTAGTAGCGCACCACGTCGATCTTGCGCAGGCCGGTCGATGGGTCGATGACGCGCTCGGGGTTGGTCACGGTGATGCCGGTGGTCGGCTTCTTCGTTGCCGGCGCCGCCACCGCGTCCGGCTCGCGCGACACCTCGGGCGCTGCCTTGTCGGTGCGCAGACCCTTGTAGATCGAGTGGCGCACACGGCCCTCGGGCGTCCACTCGCCGAACTGAATCTCGACCACCAGTTCGGGCCGCACCCAGCGCTCGCCCCCGGCCGTGCGGCGGCCCCAGCGGCCGGGCTTCACGTCGTCGGCATCGACCGGCGGCTTGCTGATCTCGATCTTCTTCAGCCGCGCGTGCAGGTCGCTGCCGGCGCGGTGGTCCCAACCGGTGCCCACGTTGCCGGCGTAGTGCAGCACGCCGCCTTCAAAGTAGCCCAGCAGCAGGCTGCCCACTTCGCCCGGCGCATTGGCGCGGTCGTTGAAACCGATCACGACGAACTCTTGCCGCCGCGAGCCCTTGAGCTTGAGCCAGCTGTCGGTGCGCGCCGAGACATAGGGCGCATCCACCCGCTTGGCGACGATGCCCTCCAGCCGCATCGTGCGCGCCGCCTCCAGCATCTGCGCCGCGGGCACGTCGAAGTCCTGGCTGAAGCGGATGCGCTCTGGTGCGTCCGGGCCGATCAGCCCGCGCAGGGCGGTGCGGCGCGCGGCCCAGGGCACGGCGCGCAGGTCCATGCCGCCGAGGTAGGGCACATCGAACAGGAAGTAGACGATCTCGTCGTTGCGGCCGGCGTCGATGGCGTTTTGCAGCGCGTTGAATTCGGGCGCGCCGTGCGCGTCGAGCACCACGATCTCGCCGTCGAGCCAGGCTTCGCTGATGCCCAACTGCTCGATGGCCGCGGCGAGCGTGGGCATCTTGCGCGTCCAGTCGTGGCCATTGCGGGTGAACAGGCGCGCCTTGCCATCTTCAATGCGCGTCAGCAGGCGGTAGCCGTCCCACTTTGGCTCCAGCGCCCAGCGGCCAGGCGGCAGCGAGGCGGCGGCGGTGGCCAGCTGTGGCGACAGCGCGGCCGGCAGCTTGGCTTTGCGCGCCAACGACAGGTCCGTCGCCGCCTCTGCACTGGTCGGGCCGACCGGCGTCGATTCGAGCCCGCGCGGCTCGCGCTCTTCCACCAGCCCCAGCGGCTTGGCGATCACGCTGTCGGGCAAGGCGGCGATCACGTCGTACTCTGTCGTCGGCCGGGCCCACGCGTCGCGCTTCTTGAACAGCATCCACGGGTCTTGCTTGTCGCCGGGCTTGGCGATGCGCACCAGCTCCCACCGGCCGGCGAGTTTTTCGCCGTGCAGGTCGAACACCAGCTTGCCGGCGGCTATGCCGGCGTGCGGGTCGCCCACGGGCGTCCAGGTGCCGCGGTCCCACACGATCACGGTGCCGGCGCCGTATTGCTTGGGCGGGATCGTGCCCTCGAAGCTGCCGTAGGAGACAGGGTGGTCTTCCACATGCACCGCCATGCGCTTTTCTTTCGGGTCGTAGCTGGGGCCGCGCGGCACGGCCCAGCTGAGCAGCACGCCGTCCAGCTCCAACCTGAAGTCGTAGTGCAGGCGGCCGGCCCAGTGCTTCTGGATCACGTACAGCAGCTGGCCCGACAGCGCCGCGCTGGCCACACGCTCGGCCGGTGGCTCGGGTGTGATGTGGAACTTGCGCTTGGCGCCGTAGCGGCCCAACGGGTCGGCCGCGGGCTTGGGTGACTTGGCGGCGGCAGGGGTGCTGCGTTTGGTCGCAGGCTTGGCAACAGCCTTGGTGGCAGGCTTGGAAGTGGCCTTGGCAGCAGGTTTGACCGCGCGCTTGGCGGCAGCCTTTACTGCGGTCTTGGCAGGTGGTGGCGTGCGACGGGCGGCCACCGAGTCCTTCGAGCTGCCTTTGCTGGCAGGCCTGGTGGCACTCGGCATCGTCGCTGACCCTTTCTACGTCTCGCTGTTGGCAGCCAGCTGCAGCCGGCGGTAGGCGCTGTAGTGGCGCAGGGCGCCTTGGCGGTCGCCGACCTGCTCGTACAGCTTGGCCGCGTTGTGATGCGCGTCCACAAAGTCGGGTGCCAGCTTCAGGCAAGCCTCGTACCTGGCCAGCGCCTCGCGGCGGCGGTGCAGGTCTTCCAGCGCGATGGCCGCGTTGAAGTGCAGCAGCGGCTCGTCCGGCTTCTCGCGGATGGCTTTCTCAAGCACCTCGACCGCCTCTTTGCAGCGGCCGGCCTCGCACAGCATGGCACCCAGGTTCACGGCGGCGTAGACGTGGTCCGGCGCCAGCGCGAGCGACTGGCGGTAGGCCTCTTCAGCGGCGCCATCGTCTTCGCCCTCAAGCTGCTCGCCACGGCGGTACCACTCATGCGCGCTCACGGCAGGGGTTGGCTGCTTAGGCGAGGCGCCCGCCGGCTCGCGCGAGGCTTCTCGCGACAGCACCGTCACGCTGCCTTGYTGGCCTGCCGAGGGCGCCACCTCGAAGTCCATCAACAGCTGGCCCGACTCGGCACCCCATTGGGCATCGCCTTCTTTCACCGCCACTTGGTTGCCCACGGCTTTGATGCGCAGCCCGCTGAGCGGCAGCTCGGCAGGCAGCCGATCGCGCAGCGACTTGAGCGAACTCAGCAGCCGCTTGGGCGGGATGTTGGCGGCGCGCAGGTGAAACGCGGTGCGCAGCAGCACCACGTCCTGGAACGAAAAGCGCAGCTCGTTGCGCGGCCCGCGCGCGGGCGTCACGAAGCCGGCGTTGACCAGGCCCGTGACCACGCTGCGGCTCAAGCCGAGCATCTCTTCGATGTGGCGCAGCGTGTAGGGTGTGTCGACGACGGGTTGATCGCTCACGGGCGCTCGCTCACTTGCGTGCGCGGGTGCGGGCAGGTGCGGCGGCGACTTCTTCCAACACCTTCGGCGCGCGCTTCACCGGTTTGCGCTCTTTCAGCGCGCCGGCGGGGATGGCCTCTGCTGCCACCTTGGCCGGCTTCTCGGACTTGCCATTGCTGGCCTTGGCCGGCGCCGCGGTGGCCTTGCCGCCCTTCTGGCCTATGCTGGCGCGCAGCGCTTCCATCAGGTCGATCACCTGGCCGCCGCTCGGCTCTTCGGCGCGGGCCGAGGCCACCACCTGCTTGCCGGCGATCTTGGCGTCGATCGCCGCAAGAATCCGGCCCTTCTCTTCGTCCTTGAATTCTTGCGGGTCGTACTCGTCCTGCGAGATCTGGTCGATCAACTGCAGCGCCAGCTTCAGCTCGGCGGCCGACACATCGGCTGGCTCGATGTCCAGGTCTTTCAGCGAACGCACCTCGTCGGCATACAGCAGCTGCTGCAGCACCAGGCCGTCTTCAACCGCGCGGATCTGCACCACATACTGCTTGCCCTTGCTCGTCCAACGGGCGAGGGCGCAACGGCCGCTCTCGCGCATGGCCGCGCCCAGCAGCGCGTAAGGCTTGCCACCGCGTTTGTCAGGCGCCAGGAAGTAGGCGCGGTCGTAGTAGAGCGGGTCCACCGACGCCTCGGGCACGAAGGCCACGATTTCGATCACATGGCTCGCCGCCTCGTCCATCGCTTTCAACTCATCGGGCGTGAAGAGCACGAACCGGTCCTTCTCGAACTCGTAGCCCTTGATCATTTCAGCCCGCTCGACCACCTTGCCCGTGGATTCGGAGACGTACTGCTGCTTCACCCGCGAGCCATCCTTGGCCAGCATCTTGAAGCTCACCGCACTCGACGATTCAGTCGCCGAATACAGCTTCACCGGTACGTTGACCAGGCCAAAACTGAGGGTCAACGACGCGATGGAACGTGCTGCCATGAGAACACCTCCTGAACCGGCGGGAGTAGAGCGGGGGAAGCAGCATAAATCGTTCCGGGAGGCGAGGGAAGGGCGGCAGGGCGGACGGAGATTTCTGACCAAAGTAGGAGATATTCCCTTGGGGTTTTCCCTTCTCGCTGTTCGACGATGTCGGGTTTTGCGACCGAAATACGTTCCTCTCTATCAAGCGCAAGCTTCAGAGAACTGCGGCGAACAGCCGAGGCAGAGCAAAAGTCGGCGACCTACATTACCAATGAGTTTGTGAGCGATGCCATGTCCGAAACAACTCAGTCTGCGCCTGCGTCCGCTGATGCCGCAGCACCTGCTCATGTCCTTGAATGGATCAAAGAGCCTTTCGAGGAGGAGGCGTTTGCCGAGGCATACGCTGAGCATCTTGTAGCCCTTTCCGAAAGATACGGAGTCTCTAACTACACCACCATCTATCTTCTTGATGGTCAAGATGAGTTGTCGTCTTGGCATTCGAATCGGATTTACAAAGCCGCAAGTGCTGCGAAGAAACAAGGCCCAATTCTCCTCGTTCTCCATAACCTCGGCGGTAGCGTTGAGGCTGGCTACCTCATCAGCAAGACATGCAAGCGGCTGTCAAATGGGAGATTTGTTGTCGCTGTGCCTCGAAAAGCTAAGTCGGCCGCGACATTGCTCTCCCTCGGGGCAGACGAAATTCATATGGGTCTCATGAGCGAGCTGGGGCCAATCGATCCGCAAATAGGTGGTTTGCCGGCACTCGGGATGAAGAACGCGCTTGAAATTCTATCAGAACTCGCGTGTAAATATCCCGGAGCCTCAAAAATGCTGGCGGACTACATTGAAAGCAAGCTTGATCTGCGAATTCTTGGATACTTTGAAAGAATAAATGAGTCAGCAAGGCAGTACGCAGAACGTTTGCTGTCTGGAAAACCACTTGAAGCTCCAAATACGCCGAGGTCATTGGCTGATCACTTTGTAAATCACTACAAAGATCACGGCTTTGTCGTTGATTTTGATGAGGCGCGTGATCTTTTAGGCAATGAGATCGTCAAGCAAGAGTCCACAGAGTACTCCTTTGCCAACGCCGTCTATGAATCGTTCGATTTTATACGGGTGATTCTTGATGTCATGCTCAGCAAGGATGTCGATCTGGTAGGCAGAGGAAAGAGTGCCGTCCGTATCTTCGATAGAAAAAGGGGCTCGTAGCCGTTCATCGGAGGATGATGAAGAGCCCAGGCTTAGGTCAAGAATTTTCTGCCGGAGTCACTATGTCTAACGATAGCCGCTTCTTTCTTGCGCATATCTCTGATCTGCATTTTTCCGAAGGTACGGATCGAAGTAATCCAAATCATGCCCATTCTATTGAACACCTGCTAGGTTTACAGAGAAGAATTTCAGAACTGGATGGGCTGGATCTTCTCATTGCCTCAGGTGATATTAGCAACCATGGGGACCGTCAAAGTCTAATTATGGCAAGTGGGTGGCTGTTTCACTCCATTCCAATTGGGGCTGGCGAGTACACCGGACTCAACTTCTCGCCCGAGCGTGTCGGAGTGGTCCCAGGAAATCACGATGCATGGAATGCATCTTCCGATGGAACGCTCCTCGATCGACGGCAGAAATCACTGGAGAACTACAATTTTGCATTTCCTGAGCATGTCATTCCGCAGTCTGGTTGCTTCTTCCGGTGGCTAGAAAAAGATGGCCGCGGCCTCTACATGGCGTTTATTGATTCGTGTTTTCTTGGTGACACTGAGGAACACACAGAATCGCCATTCGGGACTCTTAGGTTTGACCAAGCTATAGCAAAAGGTAAGCTGACGGTTACGCAAACTGAGCAACTTCTTGAATGGCATGACAAAGGAATGCAGGGTTTGCTTGAAGTGCCATGCGGCACGGGGGGCTTCATTAGCAAGGAAAAGTTTGCGACTAGCCTCAAGATACTAGTAATGCACCACTACTTGTTTGAGCCCCCGGAGAAGAAGAGCGACTATTTCATGAGGATTCAGCATCGAGATATTGTGTTTCGAAACATTGCGCTTTCCGATTTTGATGTTCTGCTCTGTGGGCATAAGCATATTCCGGCGTTTGATGTGCATGACTATGGTGCGCATTTCGATCGGCGCGCCGTTAGCCGCTACATGCTTAACTACTTCCGCCGGCTAATTGGCCTTGAGTCATTGCCGATTCAGCTGGTGGATGACAAAGGGCGACGGCTTCCTAAGGCCGTGACGCAGTTGTTTGGAGTGATTGGGAGCTGGGTAAAGCGCTTCGACCTTAAGCGTGAGTCACCCGGGAAAGAAATCGACGACGGAGAGCTCGCGGAGAGGGTTTTTGAGCTGCTGAAGCGAGGCCTGGAGGCGCCTGAGGAGCTCAGAAGAAGTGTTGAAACATACCTTCATGATATGGGGGCGGCAGGAGCTACAACGCTTGAGCCTGGCGAACTGAAGAGAATTCAGAAGAGAATTTCAACTGGCCTTTCGGTGCATGATAGAAAGAGCCTCAAGAAGGTCGCCGATCAAGTTTCGCAGCTTTCCCGGAGGCTGAAGTCCAGAGCGTTCATTCAGATGATGTCCGGCTCGTCAGCCAAGGTCCCGTCTTGCGCAGAGGCTCGCCGTTCGTTCCAGACTTATTCAATCAGCCACTCCGGTACCTCATGGAAGGTTGAATCGCAAAAGTACGAATGGAACGGTACTGAGTTTTCTCCTGACGCCCCGATTCGAGTTCATAACTTTTCGGCAAAGGTCTAGACTGAATGCCGTCGCTCGCGACGGCCCGCTTCTTGGTAATATCGGTGGTTACATTCGACGATCTGATTGGGAGGGCCTGTGGGCAAGGCAAGCTCGAAGAAGCAGAGCCGACGTCAGTGCATATTCTGCGGCGCGGAGGGGCTAACAGGCGAGCATTTCCTGCCGCAATGGATGCACGACCTTCTAATATTGGACGGCGACTACAACGGACACCAAGGCATTTCGGCAGACGTCCACATCGCCGACGGCAAAGCCGTGCCGACAGAATTCATTCGAAAGAG
>NZ_JBFUGE010000308.1:0-7282 GCF_056403075.1 Ideonella sp. P3_A4
GGCATGTGGTGCTCTCTGGCATGTGGTSCTCTCTGACGAGGGGCAATCATCACCCGACAGGAGGGCGCGATCGAGACCGAACAGATCCGGTATCGCGACGTATTTCCCAGTGGCCCAGGGGTGCGTTTCTGTGACAGAGCGCTGCTGGTTCAATGCCCCCTTTGGTCGTGTGGGGCAATGCGCTCATGTGTGATGTGCACCCGGCGTTTGCTCGCGTCGCCGGCGGCGACTCAGCGCCAGGATCGCGGCAGTGGCCTTGGATCAGATGCCGCAAGCGCGACGACCTTCAGCAACCGTCGTCATTCAAGGTCGGCCCAACTGCTGATCGTTCGGCTGTAGCAGCCCAGCAGGTCTATCTCATCGCAGGGCACCTGCTCCTCGGTGTCCTTCAGAACCTCGCCGCTCAGCTCGGCAATCCGGTCCGCGGTGGCCTTGTAGGGAGCGACGCTGCGCTGTTGCATCTGGTGGTCGTACATCCGAAAGCTGTAGACCGACAGGGTATGGGGCACGTTCATCGGGCGCTCCAAGCGGTTGGTCTGGGAAGGAAGAGCTGATTGAGGCAAAGGCGAGGGCGCCGGCGGCACCCTGACTTCGATAACCTGTGAGAGTAAGCCTATGCCCGCATCTGTGCCGCAATGTCTCGCTGTCGATACGGATATTCAGAAAGGTAAGCGGAGCCACGCACGATCCCGGCGCGGTGCGCAGCATTGCTACGCCGGTGACCAGGCGTTGCGCTTCAGGCGTTYAACCTGGCTGCACGAGGATGGCCGCCGTCGCGCCATCAGTCTGAACCATGGCCGTAGCTGAACGCCCGCGTGATCGTCCACGAGTTGTCATGCCGGTGCCACAGAATGGAGAATTCCGCGCGGCCTTCGCATGGGTGTGTTCCGCCGCCAGGCTTGAAATGGCAGAACCGGTGCTCGCCGCGCGCCAGTGCGCCGTAGTCCTTGATCGGCCATACCTTCAGCGTGCCGGGAACCAGCTCGCGCTGGAACTTGCCGCACACGTTCTCCTTCGTTTGGGAGATCATGACGTCGCGCGTCCAGGTCACTCCGCCAAGGTCGTGATAAAACTCAACGTCCGGCGCGAAGAAGCTCGCGTACTCGTCGAGCTTGCCGGGGGCCGCGCAGTCATTGAATGCGGCGAATGCGGCGGCATCGAGCGCGGCGATCGTGTTCGCAAGCTCCGAATCTGGCGAAGCCTTGGCCGCGCTTCCGGCGGCGAGGCAGGCAGCAAGCATCAGTCGAGGTATCGGGTTCATCGGGTACCTTGTGAAATTGAGCGTGCCGCACTGGGCAGCGACGGGCCGGCGTCGGGCAACGGCGCCGCGATCGTTGTCGTTCGCGGCACGACAGAACGCAGCGCGAGCCGACGAGCGTCGTTGGCCCGAAGCACCGCTCGCCGTCCAGCGCGTGGGATGAATCTTGCTTCCTCGGCCAAAGAACCAACGAGCTGCCTTACTGCCGCCACAGGCAGGCTGCAAGATTCAGACAGAAGGGGAGGACCATGGAAGATACGGATGCGGTTGATCGCATGTCTGTGGATGACGAACGGTGCGCTGACCTGCAGCGGAAGGTCAAGCAGTCCGTTCTGGATCTCATCGCCCACACGGGAAGCTGTGCCTTCATGGTCGACATCGGCGTCAGCGACGAGGAAAAACTCTACCTGGCGTTTGGCACCATGCCGCAGATCCTGGCCCTGATGAACGACGCAGGAGCGCCCATGCCGACGGGCAACACGGGCTGCTTGGCGCCGACTCTCGTTCACTAGCCTTGAGCCGGGTCGCGAATGGGCGAACCGCTCGCGCTGCGGCCGGGCCGCTGAAGCGGGCTTTGCAAAAGTCGCCAATGCGCGTGGCCAGGCGTTGCGATAAAAAGATCTAGACAAAATGTTCTAGAACAAATATTCTGGGTTCACTGTCGAACTTCAAAGACGTGAACGACCATGGCGACCGCCCCCAAGCCGACCGCTGCCGAGTTGGAGCTGCTGAAAGTGCTCTGGCAACTCGGCCCTGCCACGGCGAAGGCCGTGCACCTGCAAGCGCTTGAGACGCGGCCCGACATGGCCAGCGCAACAGTGCTGCGCCAGTTGCAGGTGATGCATGCCAAAGGCCTGGTGACGCGCGACGAGAGCCAACGCTCGCATGTCTATGCGGCCAAGCAGCCGCAAGGGCAGCTGCAGACCAGTTTGTTGCGCGACTTCATCGGCCGCGCCTTTGCCGGGTCGGGTAAGGCGCTGGTGCTCGCGGCGCTGCGTGGCCATGTCAGCCGCGAGGAGAGGGCGGAGATCCAGCGCCTGCTGGCCGAGAGCGACTCCAACGAGGCGAAGAGATGAACCTCACGCTCGATGATGGGGTCACCCGCCTGGGCATGGCGCTGCTGCATTTCGTCTGGCAGGGTGCCTTGATCGGCTGCGTTAGCGCAGCCGGCCTCGCCTTGCTGCGCAACGCGCGGTCACAGACCCGCTACGCGTTCTGCGGCGTTGCGCTGCTGCTGTGCCTGATGCTGCCGCTCTGGCAAGTGCTGGCCCCCACGGAGCTCAACACCGCGTCTGTGCAGGCGCCGGTCCACGTCGGTCCAGTGATGGCGGCCGTGCCACATCGTGCGGTCACGCTGTCCGCGGCGACGCTGCAGCCCGGCCTGCCCACAGTCGTGTTGCTGTGGGGCATTGGCGCGGCGCTGATGTCGTTGCGGTTGCTGCTGGGCATCGCGTGGGTGTGGCGGCTTGGCTCCGCTGCCGGCGCTGTTGTCCACCCGATCGCTGCGGTCTGGCACGAGCGGCTGGCCGTTCTGGCCAAACGCATGGGCCTGCGCCGGCTGCCGCGTCTGCGTGTGCTCGAGGGTCTCGGCGGGCCGATCACTGTCGGCCGCTGGCGCCCGCTGATCCTGCTGCCCGCATCGCTGCTCACGCAGATGCCGACCGAGATGCTCGAGGCGCTGCTGGCGCATGAGCTCGCGCACATTCGCCGCTTCGACTATGTCGCCAACCTCCTTCAGAGCGTCGTCGAGGTGCTGCTGTTCTATCACCCRGTCGTCTGGTGGCTGTCGMGCCGCATCCGCATCGAGCGTGAACAGATCGCGGACGACCTGGCGGCCGAGGCCCTCGGCGAACCGCGGCGCCTGGCGCTCGCTTTGTCGGAACTGGCCCGATTCCAGTCCTCGCACCACCAACTCGCCCTCGCGGCACAAGGAGGAAGCCTCATGACACGCATCAGCCGCCTGATTCAACCCACCCGACAACCGCTGGGCTGGAAGCTGCTGCTTCCGATGGCCGGGCTGACTGCACTGGCGATTGCCGCGCAGGCATCCGGCGTGACGACACCGGCAGCGCCAGCCGTGCAACCTGCGCAGCACGCGTCCGCCGCACCGGCAGCGCCGAGCGTCAAGCCTGTCTCTGACACGATCACGCTCAACGACGCCAAGCAGCCGTTTGCCTTCGCTCTTGTATCGGGTGAGAGCGGCAACAGCATCATGTCGGGCAGCGACAAGGACATGCGCGAACTGAAGGCCCGGCGCGCCGCGCTCCATGGTGACTTCTTCTGGGTGCGCCAAGGCTCGCAGCGCTACGTCGTGACCGACCCGGCGGCACTCGCTGAGGTGAGGGCGGTGTGGGCGACTGTCCAGGCGTTCGATACCGAGATCGACAAGCTCAGCCAGCAGATCGATGCGCAGGCCGAGGTCACGGAACGCATCGCGCACGAGGTCGAGGCAGCACACGACGCCCCGTCGGCCGAACTCGAGGCGCTGCAGAAGCAGCTGGCGCAGTTGCAAAAACAGCGCGACAAGGTGCAAGCCGATGTCGACAAACTCTCACGCAAGATGGCTGCCACGCGCGACGAGAAGCGGCTTGCGCAGCTCGAAAAAGAGCAGGAGCGACTCGACGGGGCGCTGGAGCCTCTGGACGAATCGATCGAGGCGTTGAGCGATCAGATGGAACGCATCGGCGACGCCCGCGAGCAAGCCTTGAACCAAGTGCTTGCGAAGCAAGAACAGGACGCAGACAAGACCATGGAAGAGCTGAGCCGCCAGATGGAGGCGATCAGTCAGAAGCAGGAAGCCGCGGCCAAGGTCGCCGAACAACAGCTGCGCACACTGATCAACGACTTCCTCAAGCGTGGGTTGGCAAAGCAGGGCTGATCAGCGCGCAACGCACAGGCTGCGAGGCGCGTCCTCTGTCGCGCCTCAGATGGGTGCTCAGATGGGTGGTTTGGGGTTTACCCACCCAGACGAGGCTTGGGCCGCCCGTGCATGAAAGCAGTCGGGTAACAATGGGGCCATGAACATCCCGACCTCCCGATTCCGTCTCCTGGCCGCCTTGTCGCTCACGCTGGTCGCGGCCGGCTGCGGCATGTTCTCCGGGTCCCAGACCGGGGCCAAGCTGCCGCCCGATCTGTCGACGTCCTCGCTCGTGGTGCTGTACCACGTCCACCTCGGTGTCGACGAAGACGACTTCACCGACCACATCGTCTACCTGAACGGGACGAAGGTCGGCCGCCTCAACGCGGGACAAGAGTTGCGCCTGCAGGTTGCGCCTGGCGTGAGCCAACTGAACATCATCCCCGAGATGCGGTGGCTGGGCAGCACGCGCCAGGACCCGCTCAAGTACAACATCGAGCTGGCCAAGGGTTCGACGCGATACCTGCGCTACCGCACGGCCTCTGGCGAGGGCCGGATCTTGCCGACCGGCGGTGCCGTCCTCGCCGACCGCGATCTGAGTCCGGTGACCGAGCCGGAATACGACGCCAGGAACTGAGCAGCGCTTCTGCCGCCGGGCCGCGCTCCGGCGGCGCGCATGTGCGTCGCCGCCGGCAGGCGCCTGATCTCAGCGTGCGGACCTGAACGACGAGCTTGTCATCATGACGCGGCTCCGCCTCTGGGCTTGCCTCTCAGCGGGTGCCAGTGACCTCGATCTCGACGCGGCGGTCAGGCTGCAGGCATGCGATCAGCTTGGCATTCGGCGTCTGGCCCGGGCATGTGTTGGCCTGCGTGACGGGCTGCGACTCGCCCTTGCCAACGGCGCTGACCTTGCCGGCATCCAAGGCGCCCGTGCTGACCAGGTAGGCCTTGACTGCATCCGCGCGCTGCAGGGACAGCTTCTGGTTGTAGGCAGTTGTTCCCAGTCTGTCCGTATGCCCCTCGACGGTGATCACGGCGTACAGAGTGCCTCGCGTCTGCGCCACGAAACCGTCCAGCGCTGCGCGGCCCTCGGGCTTGATCGCCGCCTTGTCGAACGCAAACAGTGACTCGGCCGAGAAGCTCACCCGCCGGCGCTCAGGAGCCACCGGAGCGGGCGGCGGGGGCGCCACCACCACGGGCGGCGGCGGCGGCGGGGGCGGTGGTGGTGACGGCGGAACGGCGACCGGTGCCTCGGCCGCACGAGGCGGCGCTGCGGGCTCCCCGCCGAACGGAAACACCAGGCTGACCAACACAGCGTCGACGTCCCCGTGGTGGCCCACAGCATCGTTGATGCGGTAGCGCTCGACCTCGCCGCGCAGGACGAAGCCCGGGCTGAACGCATATTGCAGCCCACCGCCGAATTTGTAGTTGGTCTCGCGCTTGTCGGGATTCGCGTCGAGCACACCCACCGCGCCGGTGCCGCTGAACCTGTCGCGCGCACTGGCCATCTGGGCACCGACCCGCCCGATGGCGGAGAAGCGATCGGTGAAGGGCAGCTTGCCAACGAGATCCAGGTTGATGCCCTGCAGCTTGATCTCTCCCTTGAGCGTGCCCGGCGGCGTCGTGGTGGCGCTGAAGCCGTACTTGCCGAGATTGAAGTAGCCGGCCTCCACGCCAAAGTAGCGGCTGAACTGGTAGCCGCCGAATAGTCTGAATGCCGTGTCGCGCTCGTCACGCGTGAACCTGGTGACCGTGAGCCCGCTGCCCAGCAGATTGGCGGTGATGCGCTCTTCGTCGATCGTCGCGCGCGACGGCCCAGCGGAAAGGCCCAAGTAGAACTGGTTCGCCTCCTGGGCGACGGCGGGAGCAACCAGCACCAGGCAAAGCCCGGCCGGCGCAATCAGGCGCATGGTGTGTGTGGTGTTCATCGTGTGCTTTCAGGCAGGCAGATGGTGTCGGCGGCGTCGGCCGCCATGGCCGAGGTCATGGCGCGACGATGGTGGTGTTGACGAGCGTCACCGACGCCGTCAGGCCGATGGCTCGTCCGATAAGCGTGGTCTGTATCGCCTGGCCGGCGGTCGAGATCGTGACGCCAGCCGGAGCGATGAGGGTGCCGACCATCGTGCTGCCGTCTTCGATGCGGGCCGCACTGCCGACCTGCCAGAACACGTTCTTCGCTTGCGCGCCATTGACGAGCAGCACGCTACGCGGCGTGGCGCTCAGCCCCACTGTGAGGGCCGCGGCGCTCTGGAACACCCAGACCGCGTTGCCATCGCCTTGGGCATCCAGCGTCAAGTCTCCGGTGGTGATGTCGAAGGTACCGCCTGCGGAGGTGTAGACACCGGACACCAACACCTGCCCGCCAAGTTGACCGGCGCCGGGGTCGCCGCCGGGAGGCAATGCCGCCAGGGCGGTGTAGGCGGCCAGGGCATCCGCCCGCGCCTGAGTGGCCACGGCCAAGGTAGCCAGCGTGCCCGGTGCCGGTGGGCCGCAGTTGATGCTGCCGTTGACGACGCCGATGTTCAGCGGCGTTTCCGTGTACACGTTGACCGCGTCGTGGAAGCCGGTAATCAGCGTGCAGGCCGCGGTGGTGCCCAGATTGCCGCCGACCACGGTGTTGATACCCTGGTTGGTGACACCCGCACCGCCGCCAAAGGCGCCGAAGGAGGCGGCGGTCCCGAGGTCGACCGCGGTCAGGCAGGGCTGGGTTCCGGTTGAGAAGCTCCAGGTCCGGTCGATCGCCAGCGGGTTACCCGCCAGGTCCGTCACGCCGGCGATGCCGGACGCGATGGTGACGTCGAAAGTCCGGCTGGGGGCGAAGCCGCCCGGGGCCGTCGGAACGAAGGTCGCCACGCGACTGGCCACGTCGTAGCTGACGCTGCCGGGCACGGCGACGCCGGTATCGGCGACGCTGAAGGTCGTCGTATCGATCGTTGCCGCGTCCATCGGCTCGCTGAACGTGGCGCTGACGGCCGTGGTCAGGCACAGGCCGGTGCTGCCGTCGGCCGGGCTGATGGCGGTCACTGTCGGCGGCGTGGAGTCGCCGGTCGCACTGGTGGTGAATGTCCAGACCTCGGGGCCTGCGCCCGGCAGCACCGCGGTGTTGCCGGCCAATGCGTTGCCGGCCAGGTCGGTGGCCGCGATCGTGATCGTGGCGGTGAACAAGG
>NZ_JBFUGE010000309.1:0-7263 GCF_056403075.1 Ideonella sp. P3_A4
CTGCAGGCGGGTGGTGTGGGCCACGGGTCTGGCCATCGGCTTGCGCCAGCGAAACAGCACGCGGCTGACTGCCAGCAGGCCGATCAGCAGGCCCGACACGCGGTGCGCATTGAGCAGCCCGGCCCGCAAGAAGTCGCCCTCTGCCACCTCGCGCAGCAACACCAGCGCGAAGGAAAACAGGATGGCCACCGCCGTCAACCAGTGGGCCGCAACAATGGCGTTGGGGTGGCGCGGGGCGGCCTGCGCAGAGGCGGTGGCGAAGGCGTTCTGCGGCATGTCAGGTGCAGGGCTTGGGTGGGCCCGCAGCGTACGAACCCCAAGCCTTCAATCACCTGACGTGTTGGAACGCAATGTTTCGGTCGGTATCTTGATGATCAGGAGCAGGCCTCGCCTCGTCGGTGCATCGGTCAGTGTGACTGTGGCGCCATGGCGCTCGGCCACTTCCCGCACGATGGCCAGGCCCAGGCCCGAGCCGCCCGACACGGCGCCCGCCCCTTGATAGAAGCGCTCGAAGACGCGAGCCCGCTCGGACTCGGCAATGCCGGGGCCTTCGTCTTCGACCGACAACCAACCGGCACCTTGCGCGTCCGTCCCGCAACGAACCGTTACCTTCCCTTCGCGCGGGCTGTGGCGAATGGCGTTGTGGACCATGTTGTTCAGCGCCTCGCCCAGCATCCAGGCCGAACCCCAGACCTGGGCGGGAGAGGCTTCGAAGCCGAGGTCGACGCCGGCTTGCAAGGCGGTGTCCAGCCAAGCGGACGCGGCATCCTCCAGCAGGGCCTGCAAGTCGACCACGTCCATCGCGTCCACCGTCACGGCTTGTGGGCCCGAGCGCGCCAGCGCCAGCATCTGGTGGGTCGAGCGGGCCAATCGGCGCAGCRCGGCGTCGACAGCGCTCAGGCGTTCTCGGTGTTGCGGCACCGAAGGGTGCTCGCGCAACGCCAACTCGATCTGGGTCTGGATGCCGGCCAAGGGGGTGCGAAGCTGGTGGGCGGCGTTGGACAGAAAGGTCTGCTGCATCTGCGCCGCATTCCTCAGGTTGGACACCAGCTGGTTGATCGCCTTGATGACGGGCACCAGCTCCCTGGGCAACGAAGGGTCTGACACAGGGCTCAGGTCTTCGGCATGCCGCACTGCGAATGCGCGGCTCAATTCATCCAGTGGCCCAAGCGCCTGCGTGACGGCGCGGCGCACGAGCAGCAGCGTCAACAACAGCAGCACCACGTTGGGTGCCAGCGTGTCGAACAGGACGAGGCGGGCTTGATCGTCTCGCCGGCGCGTGGTCTGCGCCACGACGACTGTCGTCTGGCCGATCGGCGACAGGTGCGGATAGGTCACGACGCGCACGTCCTGCCCGCTGAACCGGCGATCCGCGAAGGTGGCGTCTTGCCTGGCCCGGCTGTCGAGGATGGACGACACGGCCAGGTCGCCGCCTATCAAGCCCTGCTGCTCGCCGGTTGCCATGAAGTACAGCAAATCCATGCCGTCGGCGCGTTGGATGGCCTCGACGGTGCCGCGCAGGTGCGGCTCCAGGTTGTCTTCCTTGTCGTCGGCATCCAGGTCCAGGCGCGAGGCCAGTGCAATGGCGATCCGCTCCAGGGCCAGGTCCTGGTCGTTGCGTGCCCGCTCCAGCGCGCGCACGTAGTCGTACACCCCGCTGAGCAGCAGCACGATGAGCAAGGGCCACCCCAGCTGCCGTAGCAGCCGGGTGCGCAAGCTCAGGCTGGCGGCTCGCATGCGCCCGCTTCGAGCCGGTAGCCGATGCCGCGCACCGTGCGCAGCGCTAGGCCTTTTTCAGTCAGCTTGGTGCGCAGGCGGGAGACGTAGATCTCGATGGCGTTGTCGGTCAGCTCCTTGTCCCAGCAGCTCAGGCTGTCGGCCAGCTTGCGCTTGGCCACCACCTTCGGGGCGTCGAGCATCAGGGCTTCAAGCAAGCTCCGCTCGCGTCCTGTCAGCGACAGAGCCTGGCCGCGCAGGCTCGCCTCGTGAGTGGCCAGGTTCAGCGTCAACGGGCCCACGCTGATGACGGAGGTGGCCACTGACCTGCTGCGCCGGATCAGCGCCTTCACACGCRCCATCAGCTCGGGCAGCAGAAACGGCTTGGTCAGGTAGTCGTCGGCACCGTCGTTGAGGCCGCTGACCCGGTCCGACAGGCCGTCGCGCGCCGTAAGCATCAGCACCGGCAACGTCATGCCGGCCTGGCGCACCTTGCGCAACAGGCTCAGGCCGTCCATGCCCGGCAGCCCAATGTCGAAGATGGCCAGATCGTGCATGCCGTGCGCCAGCGCATCCGGCGCGGCTGCGGCCGAGGGCAGGTGGTCCATCGCATAGCCCGCCCCGCCCAAGGCTTCCCTCAGGCCGGCCGCCACCAACTCATCGTCTTCGACCAGCAGTATCCGCATTCGAATGGCTCTCAGACCCCATGGCGAGGTTGAAAACCATCCTACGGCACCGCCTGCGACGTCACGTCACAGACGGTGAACAGCTTTGCTCTCGATCAACCGGTGCTGCTGCTCACGGCTTCCACCAGTTGCCAGATACGGTAAGCATGACTTGCAGCCGGATGGCATCGCCGTAGTAGTCGACCACCGGCCCGTAGTCGCCACCGTTGATCGAGGTCCACAGGCTGTTGAGCCAGGTCTGTGCCGCGGTGCCGCCGAGCATCGCGTTGACCGCCATCGGCGCGGTGAACGGCAGGTCGTCGTAGCTGCGGAACGACTGGCCGTTGGTGCCGTTGAGCACAATGTAGCCGGCGTCGATGTTGGTCGGCACGCTGTTGGTCTTGGCGCGGATCCAGCTCGCGGTCTTCTGCTGTGAGGCCAGCAGGTCGGTGCGGCCGTCGACCAGCCACGAGACGGCCAACCGCCAAGGCGTGCGGCAGGCGTTGTAGCTGTAGTCGCCGTCGTGCTTGGTCTCGAGGAACTTGCCGGGCGTGGGCACCCACAGGCCGTCCTTGAAGACCATGAAGTCGGGCACGATGCCCGTCGCTTCGCTGCCATGGGTGAACTGGTCGTTGACCGCCTTGACGATCGCCGCGTGCACCTTGTTCCAGGCCGCGGTATTGGCCGTGTCCCAGCGTGCAAAGGCGAGGATGTGGCTGGCCATGAAATCCGACGGCCGGGTGTACTTGCGGTCGGTGCCGCTGACCCAGCTGCCGACAGTCAGGTTGTGCTTCTTTGGGTTGACGTCCCACTGCAGGATCGCGGCCATCACCTTCTTCGCTTCGGCCAGGTAGTTGTGGCTGCCGTTCGAGCCCCATTGCACATGGGCCAGCAACAGCGAGTAGGCGACGTCGAGGTCGCCGTCGGTGGCCGAATCGACACCTTCGACATCGACCATCTGGCCGTTCTGCAAGGTCTGCTTCCAGGCCATCAGGTCGGGGCTCTGGTCGGTCGGGTGGTTGCGGAAGTAGCGCAGCATCTCGTCGAACACCGTCTGGTCGTCCATGTAGGCGGCCAGCACCATGCCGTAGCCATGCGCCTCGGACACGGTGGAGTTGGTGTTGTCGTACTTGATCCAGTTGCCGTCGCCGCCATCGCTGCGCAGGTAGGTGGTTTTCCACTTGGCGTACTGGCTGCTCACCGCCGCGTCCATGCTGGCCTGGGTGACGTTGCTCGGCTTGATGGCGCCGGCGGTGTAGGTCACATGCTGCGGGAACGGGCGGTTGCCGGCCCACGCGGTGGCCAATGTGCAAGCCAGCAGGCTGGCGGCGGCCCAACGATTCAGATGCAACAAGTCAGTCTCCTTCAGTCATTAGAGTTTGAGGCGGACGTTCAATCGGTTCAGCCCCGCCACGGCCCACAGCACCGCGGCGGCATATAGAGCGCAGAAAGCGACGCCCAGCGCACCGTCCTTGAGCGCCGGCGGCCAGCCCCAGCCGGCCCAGCCCATCACCGCAGCGATGACGAACGGCAGCAGGTAGGTCACCAGCGGGTTGTTCGCCGCTGGCTCGACCCAGGCCACCCAGCCGGACACGCCAGCCTGCACGATCAGCGCCTGCAGCAGCACATAGACACCGACACAGGCGGCGGCGCTCAGCAGGCACCAACTGGGCGTGGCGTAGATCTTCGAGATCGGGAACCACGGCCGCAGCGCGAAGCCGGCGGCCAGCAGCGCTGCGGCCATGGCCACAGCGAGTGCGTGGCGCTTGGCCAGCGTCAGCGGGCGAAGCGTGTCGACCTCGTGGTAGATCAGCGCACAGATCACACCCGCCAGCACGATGCTGGTGTGCGCGGCATGGCCGTCCTGGCTCAGCAGCGCAGCGGCCAGGCCGGTGGCGTTGTCGCCAAGCGCCGCATGGCCGGCGTAATAGGCCACGCAAGCGGCCAGCATCAACCACAGCACGGCGATGCGACCGCGCGACAACTGGTACAGCACGCAAGCGATCAGGTAAGCCCAGCCGATCAGCCCGAGGATGCCCCACCACTGCGGGGCCAGGCCCTCGCTGCCGTCYGGCCCGCCGCGGTAAAGCAGCGCCAGCAGCCCCATCAGCGCGACACCCGCCAGGCGCAGCGCGCGGTCCAGCGCCGGGCTGGGTGCGCGGTACACGCCCCAGACCAGGCTGATGGCCGCGTAGAACAGCAGTGACCAGACCTCGATCGGCAATGCCATCGAGGCCTCGTGCACGTAGCCTTCCTCGGCGTTGACCATGAACACGCCCATCACGATCAGCGCCAACGCACGCCAGGCGATGTGGCCCTGCAGCGCCAACCAGCCGTCGCCCTTGGCGATGCGCGCGTGGATCGCGAACGGGATCGACATGCCGACGATGAACAGGAAGGCCGGGAACACCGCGTCGACAAAACTCATCGCGTCGGCGTCGGCCGGCATGTGCTTCCACCAGCGCGAGATACCGGTCACGCCGTGCAGTTCGTTGACCCAGACCATCACCAGGAAGGTCAGGCCGCGGAACGCGTCGATCGGCAGCACCCGACCGCGTTGCAGCTCATTCAGGCGCGGCAGCACGGCGGGGCGGGGCAGGGCAGCAGTTGCGATCACAGCGACACGCGAACGCCGAGGTAGAACTGGCGGCCGTTGGAATAGAAAGCGCGCGGCTGGTCCTTGTTGTCGGCGTAGTACTTCAGCACCGGGTTGTTCAGGTTCAACGCGTCGAAGGTCACGGTGAAGGTGTCGTTGATCTTGTAGTTCAGGCTTGCGGCCAGGTTGGCTTCGGCAGCCATGTACTCGTTGGTCGAGCGGTCCAGGCCGACGAGGAAGTCCGAGCGCCAGGTGTAGGCCACGCGCGCGCTGAAGCTGTCGTTCTCGTAGTAGGCCTCGGCGTTGTAGGTGTTCTTCGACGAACCCATCAGCTTGTTGCCGTTGCCTTCCTTGCCGTCGGCGTAGGTGTAGTTGGCCTGCATGCCGAAGCCGCCCCACAGCGGTTGCTGCCAGCTCAGCTCGAAGCCGCGGTTTCTGGCGCTGACATTGATCGGCGAGGTAATGTCGTACCACTCGAGCTGCTTGGTCGTCTTGTTCAGCAGCAGGTGGCGCGAGGTGCCGAAGCTCACATAGCTCGGCATGTTCATGTAGAACACGCCGAAAGACAGCAGAGCCTTGGGCGCGTAGTACCACTCGACCGTCGCGTCGTAGTTGTTCGAACGCACCGGCTTCAGCTCGGCGTTGCCGCCGGTGCCCGAGTGGGTCAGGTCGTCCTGGCTGGTGATCGCGCCGGCCAATGCGCTGTAGTCGGCCCGGGCAATGGTGCGCGACGCGGCGGCGCGCAGTATCAGGTCCTTGCTCAGGTTGAAGCGGATGTTGGCGCTCGGCAGCGCGTCGAAGTAGGTCTTGGTCGCCACGACATGGGTGAAGGGGCCGAACTCCGAATCGACCGGCGCCGGGCCGTCGGGCTCGTTGAAGTCGACCTTTTGCCGGGTGCTGACCAGCCGCAGACCGACGTTGGCGCGCCACTTCTCGCCTTCGAGGTTGGCCATGCCGTAGCCGGCGGTGACCTGCTCGTTCACCGCCAACTCGCCCGGCCAGTACGGCGTGGTCTTGGCCGCATGGCCGAGCACGAAGTCTTCGACAGCCTGCCCGTTCAGGTGCCACACGTCGGACAGGAAGCCGGGCCCGCCGCCCAGGCCGTGGCCAAAGTTGCCGGGGTATTGCTCGCCGTGCCATTCCGGCACCGCGCCGCAGCCACCGTCCGCCCAGCCGCAGCCGCCGTTGTTCGGAAAGTTCAGCGTGCGCTTGTGCTCGTTCCAGCGCAGGCCGAACTTCAGCGAATCGAGCACGCCCATGTCCATCGCCAGCTCGCCATCGGCCTGGGCGTAGCTCTCCTCGTCGACCACCTTGACGGTCGAGTACCAGGCGCCCAGCGGATAAGCCGTGTTGAAGTCGGTCGGGTCGCCGCCGGGGAACGACACATCGGCGGGCTTGCCCAGACCGTACATCTGATAAGCCATGCCGTGGCCGGCCAGTGCCGACTCGTAGCCCAGGTCGCCCGGGGTTTCGCCCACGCCGTGGGTGTAGCCCAGCTTGCCCGAGAGCTTGAGGGCGTCGCTGACGCGCCAGTGTGCATTCGCGTCGACGTAGTAGGTCTCGGCAGCGGCACCGGGACGGAAGATGCGGTCGACGATGCCGGGGGTCGTGAATGGGTCGTTCGGGTTGTAGGCGACTGTCGGAAAGGTCGCCTGCACGAGGGTGCCGTTCTTGATCTTGTAGCTCGTGGGCGACACGCCGCCGTCGATCAGGGCCTGCGGCGCGGCCATGAAGTTGTTGTCGTAGTTGTCGGCCGCCATGTGCGAGTAGAAGCCGTTCAGGTCGACCGTCAGGTCCTTGGTCGGCTTGAATTCGAAGTCCAGCAGGCCGCCCTGGCGCACGCGTTTCTGCTCGAAGAAGGCAGAGCCGATCAGCGAGGGGTAGACGATGCCGGCCAGATCGGGGTGGGCCTGGGCGACGGCGCCCTCGGGATCGACGACGCTGTAGCCCAGGAACTCCTGTCCATCGCGCCGCTCGTGCCGCGTCTCGGAAAACACCTGGAACAGCAAGCCCGACGTGCCGGCCTCGTTCTTCCAGTTGAACAAGGCGTTGAACTGCGGGTCGGTCTTGTCGGCCAGATCGGAGTACACGGCCTGCGTTGCCAGCTCGATCGTCAGCGGCTTGGTGAAGCTCAAGGGGTTGCGGGTCTGAATGTCGACCGCACCCGAGACGCCGCCTTCGGGCAGGTCGGCCGTCATGCTCTTGTTGACGACGACGCGGCCGACGATTTCTGACGGCAGCAGCGAATAGCTGACGCTGCGGCCCACCGCCTCGGTCTGCGCCAAC
>NZ_JBFUGE010000310.1:0-7263 GCF_056403075.1 Ideonella sp. P3_A4
GTGTCCAGCCGCTCACGGCTGACAGCCAGGATCTCTTTCAGCATGCGGGCGATGTTGCCGCTGATCATGACCTCGGACAAAGCCGGGCCGACCACGCCGCCATCGATGCGGAAGCTGTTCTTGATCACGCCCGAGAAGTCGCCGTTGGCTGCCGGCATGCCCATCGACAGTCGGCCGACGATCGCACCGCGCTCCACCTGACCCACCAGCTCGGCGCGCGATGTCGTGCCGGCCGCCACTTCCCACCCGGACGTCGTCGGCACATGGGCCAGGCCGGTCTTGCGGCTGCCATAGAGGCTGGGCAGCAGCGTCTGCAGCCGACCCTCGTTCAGCACGCTGACAGGTGGGGTGTTGAAGGCATCGCCCGACAAGGGCACCACGCCGGGCGCTGCGAAACGGCTCGTCAGCCCCAGCAGCGGCGAGGCAATCGCCTGGCCCACCTGGTCGCGGTAGAGCGAGCTTCCGGCAATCAGCTGCGCATCGCCCAGTTGGCCCAGCAGCCAGCCCAGCAGGTCATCAACGGCGTTCGGCGTGAACACGACTTCGCCGACGAACTTGGCGCTGAAGCGCTGGGTGTCGATCTGCTGCGAGGTGTCGCGCATCATCTCGCCGAGGCCGAACCAGGCCTCGGCGGACTGGCCGGCCCAATCGTGCGCGTCGCCGCCCCCATAGTTGAACGAGCTGGCGCGGTCGCCTTCGCGTGCGGTGCCAAAGGCGCTGAGCGACAGCCAGCCGGCGCGGCTGGCCAAATCGCTGCCACCCGTCGTCAGCGTGTGCGRCTGGCTCAGGTGGTGCGCGGTGGCGCCCTCTTCGAGCGTRAAACGCGGCGTCTCGCGGGTGCGGAAGGCCAACAGCTCGGCCATCGTGTCGGCCAACAGCGTCGGGTCAGCCTCCAGCGGGCCCTGCGCGATGCGCGCGCGCTGGTTGGCAGACACCGCGTTGGCCGCGTCCTGCGGTGCGGCTTGCGCGGCGGCGTACAGCTCGGCGACGCCGTGGCGCAGCGACGCCTCATCGAGGGAACTCAGCTCGGTGCTGGCGCGCCGCCCGTCGAGCAGGCCCAGCAGCGACACGCGGCTTTGCTCGGTGCTGCGCATCAGGCTGGGCTCGTTGTGGGCCACGTTCAGCTCGCTCTGGCGATGCCACCCGACGCTCACCTGCGCCTGGTCAAAGCCTTGCGCTCGCATCAGGCCCAGCACCTGCTCGGCCTGGTCACGCAAGACGGGGTCGAAGTCTTGTGCGCTCATGTTCATTCACCCCCCATGTGCGCCCGCGCCCGCAGCGCAGGCCCGCCCATCGACACGACCATCGGCTGTTTCTTGCCGCAATAGCCGCTGCAGCTCCAGTGCATGTCGTTGGACACCGCGTCGACCGACTGCAGCACCTTGATCGCCGAGCCGGACACCGTCGTGTCGCGGATCGCCGGGCCCAGCTTGCCGTTGTTGATCTCGTAAGCCAGGCTGATGCCGAACATGAACTCGGTGGTCGAGTCGGCCTGGCCGTTGGCCGTCTTCATCAGCAGGTAGCCGCTGTCGACGCCAGCGATCATCTGATCCAGCGTCGACTGGCCCGGCAGGATGGCCGTGTTGCGCATGCGCACCAGCGGCTCATCGCTCGGCCCGTAAGCGCGCGCGCTGCCGGTAGTCGGCACACCCAGGCGGGCTGCCGTCTCGCGGCTGTTCATGAACTCGGTCAGGATGCCGTTCTTGATCAGCCAGGCGTCGCGCGCCGGTGTGCCCTCGTCGTCGGCATAGACCGGGATCATCACCTCCTGGCCGTCGAAGTGGTGGGCGTAGTCGACCATGCTGATCAGGTCGCTCGCGACGCGCTGACCCAGCAGCCCGCCCGTGACTGCGCCGCCGAGCACGATATCGGCCTCACACGGATGGCCCATTGCCTCGTGCGCCAACATGCCGGCCAACGGCGGCGCCAGCACCACCGTCTGCAGGCCGCCGCGCGCGGCCACCGCGTCGCACTTGGCACGCAGGTGGCGGTGCAGTTCGTCCAGCTGCGGTGACAGTGTGTCGATCGACCAGTCGATGTCGGCCAGGCTGCCCTTGCCGGACACCTGCTCCGTCAACTCCACCGGCGCCCCATCGGCCGATTGCGCGACAAACACCACCTGGCACAACGCACGCTGGATGCTGGCCAGCGACTGGCCGCCGGTGCTGGTGGCCAGCCACTTGGTGTGGTGCTCGTCGCTGACGATGAAGCGGATCGACTTCAAGCCTGGGTAACGCTGCTTGCACCAGGCGTTCAATGCGCCCAGGCGGTCCTGAATCTCGGCCTGGTCCAACGCTGCGCGGCCATGGTAGACATGCTCGCCGCGGTAGCCGCCCATCGGCAACACCACCGACGAAYGCTGGCCGAAGCGCGCCATCGCCTGCACGTTGTCACGTGACTGGCGACCCACGCGCTCCGTGGCGTCGGCCCCGGTGCCGGGCACCGACGCGAAGCCCCAGTAGCCGTCGCGGTAGACCCRGGCGCTGGTGCCGCCTTCGCTGATGCGGCTGTTCTGCGTCAGGTTGCCGTCGATCATCATCACGCGGGACTTGCGCAGCTCGTGCTGGCGCAGTTCGCTGTACTGCAGGCCGGCCAACAAGGCGGGCGCTGACAGGGCCGGTGGGTTCAAGCTCATCCATGTCTCCCTGGCACCTTGTGGGCACCTGCTGCTGGTGTAAAGCGGTCGATCAGGGGTTGTCGTGTTCGAGCCGTTTGCCCAGGCTCACCACGTTGTCGTCTGCGTATCCCAACGCCGCATAAAAGGCCAGCACGGCTTCGTTGCCTTGCCGGACCTGAAGGTTGATTTTGGGGCAGCCGCGCTCGCGCAGCCGCGCTTCCGACCAATCCATCAATTGGCGGCCCAGACCCCGTTGCTGGCGCGACGGATCAACCGCCAGGTAGTTGATCCAGCCGCGATGGCCTTCGTAGCCAGCCATCACGGTGCCGACGATGTCGGCGCCGTCGGCCATCACGCCGAACAGCTCCGGCTGCTCGGCGAGCTTGCGTCGAATGTCCTTGGCCGGGTCGTTCCAGGGGCGGGTCAGGCCGCAGCGCTGCCACAGTGCCACGACGGCGGGTTCGTCGGCATCCTCAAACGGGCGGATCTGGAACGTCATCGGCCACCCTTTTCCTCAGCCACCGGCTTGAGCGCCGAGCAGGTAGTCCTGCTTGCCCAGGTCGACACCGTTGTGGCGCAGCAGCGCGTAGGCGGTGGTCACGTGGAAGAAGAAGTTCGGCAGCGCCCAGTGCTTGAGGTAGGCCTCGCCCTTCAACGTGCGGGTCTTGTCGCGCCCGACCGGGAAGGTGATGTCGATCTCTTCGCGCCCGTCGAGCTTGTCAGCCGGCACGGTGGCCAACCATTCGAGCGTCTTGGTGATGCGCGCGCGCAGGTCAGCGAACGTGGTCTCGTTGTCCTCGAACTTCGGCGCCTCTATGCCCGAGATGCGGGCGACAGCCAGCTTGGCGGCGTCGCAGGCAATGCGGATTTGCGCAACGAACGGCAGCATGTCCGGCGCCAGGCGCACGCCGACCAGCACGTTCGGATCGAATTTGCGCACCGCCGCATTCGCCTCGGCCTTGGCCAGGCAATGGTCCAGATTGGCCAAGCCGGTACGGAAGATCGGCAGGCTGGCGGAAGACAGGGTGATGGCCATGGTGGATCCTTGTTGTCTCAGGTGGAGCGCCATGATACGCAGCGGTTCTGCGCCAAGGATCTGGCCTCGGAATCAACCCCAGACCATCCTCGGGGAGGAAATGCACGAGACTGAAAACGCGCTCTGAACGCGCACAGCGCACGCAAAAAAGGGCCGAGACGCCGCAGAGCGTCTCGGCCCTTTTTGTTGGAGGGTCGTCAAGCGCGCTCGGCCACCCAGCCGGCCACGCTCGCCAAAGCGCTGCTGAGCTTGCTGGCGTCGGTGCCGCCGGCCATCGCCAGGTCAGGCTTGCCGCCCCCCTTGCCGCCGACCTGCTGGGCGACGAAGTTGACCAGCTCGYCGGCCTTGACCTTGCCGATCGAATCGTTGGTCACGCCGGCCGCGAGCTGGACCTTGCCGCCGTCGACCGCCGCCAGCACGATGGCTGCGGTCTTCAGCTTGTCCTTCAGCTTGTCCATCGTCTCGCGCAGGGCCTTGGCGTCGGCGCCTTCCAGCGTCGCGGCCAACACCTTGATGCCTTTGACATCGACAGCTTGCGACAGCAACTCGTCGCCTTGCGAAGAAGCCAGCTTGCCCTTCAGCGCAGCGACTTCCTTCTCCAGCGCACGGACGTGGTCCAGCACACTGGCGACACGCGCCGGCACCTCGTGCGGCGAGACCTTCAGTGAGCCGGCCAGGCCGTTCACCGTGTTCTCCAGGCTTTGCAGGTAGGCCAGCGCGTTCTCGCCGGTCACCGCCTCGACGCGGCGGATGCCGGCAGCGACACCGCCCTCGCCCACGATCTTGAACAGGCCGATGTCGCCGGTGCGGCCAACGTGGGTGCCGCCGCAAAGCTCCTTGCTGGAGCCGATGCTGAGCACGCGCACCGTGTCGCCGTACTTCTCGCCGAACAGCATCATCGCGCCGCTCTTCTGCGCATCGTCCAGCGCCATCACCTCGGCTGAAGCGCCGGCGTTGGCCAGGATCTCGGCGTTGACGATGGCCTCGACCTTGGCGATCTGCTCGTCGGTCATCGGGCCGGTGTGCGCGAAGTCGAAGCGGGTGCGGTCAGCGTTGACCAGCGAACCTTTCTGCTGCACATGGCCGCCCAGCACTTCGCGCAACGCTTTGTGCATCAGGTGGGTCGCGCTGTGGTTGCGCACGGTCTTGGCGCGGCGCTCGGTATCGACCTTGGCGGCAAACACGTCGCCGACCTTGACCTCGCCTTCGACGACGGTGCCGTGGTGGCCGAACACGTCGGCCTGGATCTTCAGCGTGTCGTCGACAACGACGCGCGTCGTCCCATTGCGGAACTCGCCGGCATCACCGACCTGGCCGCCGCTTTCGGCGTAGAACGGCGTGTGGTCGAGCACGACCACCACGTCGTCACCGGCGCGAGCCACATTGACCGGACTGCCATCGACATAGACGGCGGTGACCTTGGCGCCCTCATGCACCAACTCGTCGTAGCCGTGGAAGGTCGTCGGCGTGCCCTCGTACGCGAGGCCCTGCGCCATCTTGAACTTGTTCTTGTCGCGAGTTCCGTCACGCTGCCGTTGCATCGCGGCGTCGAAGCCGGCCTGGTCCACAGTGATTCCACGCTCGCGGCACACATCCGCCGTCAGATCAACCGGGAAGCCATAGGTGTCGTGCAGCTTGAACGCGGTGTCACCATCGAGCACGGCCGGCTTCGCAGCCAGCGCCGTCTCCAGAATCTCCATGCCGCGCTCGATCGTCTGGAAGAAGCGCTCTTCCTCCTGCTTCAGCACTTCGGTCACCCGTGCCGCCCCCGCACGCAGCTCGGGGTAAGCCTCACCCATCTGCTCGACCAGCGCCGGCACCAGCGTGTAGAAGAACGCCTTGCGTGCGCCCAACTTGTAGCCATGGCGAATCGCGCGACGCGCGATGCGGCGCAGCACGTAGCCGCGGCCCGCGTTGCTCGGAATCACGCCGTCGACCACCGCGAAGGTGCAAGTGCGGATGTGGTCGGCAATGACCTTCAGGCTCGGCGAGTCTTTGTCACTGTCGCCACCGCCAGCGGCGTCGACCGCCTTCTTGGCCGCGGCCAGCAGCGCGACGAACAGGTCGATCTCGTAGTTCGAGTGCACGTGCTGCAGCACCGCGGTGATGCGCTCCAGGCCCATGCCAGTGTCGACACTGGGCTTCGGCAGCTTGTGCATCACACCGTCTTCGGTGCGGTTGAACTGCATGAAGACGTTGTTCCAGATTTCGATGTAGCGGTCACCGTCTTCGTTCGGGCTGCCCGGGGGGCCGCCGGCCACTTCCGGGCCATGGTCGTAGAAGATCTCGGTGCAGGGGCCGCAGGGGCCTGTGTCGCCCATCATCCAGAAGTTGTCACTGGCGTAGCGCTTGCCCTTGTTGTCGCCGATGCGCACGATGCGCTCGGTCGGCACGCCGACGACCTTGTTCCAGATCTCGTAGGCCTCGTCGTCTTCTTCGTAGACGGTGACCCAGAGCTTTTCCTTCGGCAGCTTGAAGTGCTCGGTCAGCAGCTCCCAGGCGTACTGGATGGCGTCGTGCTTGAAGTAGTCGCCGAACGAGARGTTGCCCAGCATCTCGAAGAACGTGTGGTGACGCGCGGTGTAGCCCACGTTGTCGAGGTCGTTGTGCTTGCCGCCGGCGCGGATGCACTTCTGCGAGCTGGTCGCGCGGTTGTAGGGCCGCTTGTCGACGCCGAGGAAGACGTCCTTGAACTGGTTCATCCCGGCGTTTGTGAACAGCAGCGTCGGGTCGTCGCCGGGCACCACCGGGCTCGAGGCGACGATGGTGTGGCCCTTCGATTCGAAGAACTTCAAGAACGTCTGGCGGATCTCGGAGGCTTTCATCCGGGGCTTTCTGGGTGCATGCCGCGCGGTGGTGCGCGGAGGGAGAGGGAAACCAAAAGGGGAACTGGCGATTATTCCAGTTCGCGCGCGAGAAACGCGAACAGCCGCTCATCGCCCGAGAAGGCGACGTTGAAGCGCATCCAGTCGGTTGGCTGCAACTCGGCGCGGAACAGGTGGCCCGGGCCGAGCATGATGTCGGCCTCGGCCGCGCGGTTGGCCAGTGCCGGGGCATCGGGCAGCTTAGGGTGGCGTGCCCAGAGGAACATGCCGGCCTTGGGCTCGGCGAACAGCTCGAAACCCAGCGCCACCAGCTGACCACCGACACGCTGGTGCGCCTCGKCCAGGCGCTCGCGCAGCGACTTCAGGTGCTTGCGGCGGCGGCCGTCGAGCAGCGCGCTCAGCGCCAGCCGCTCGCCAAACTCGGCCGAGGTCAGGCCCGAGATCATCTTCAGCTGGGCCAGGTCTTCCAGCAAGTCCGGGTGGGCTGCTAAGAAGCCGACGCGGATGTTGGGCGAGATCGTCTTGGAGTAGCTGCCGATGTAGATCACGCGGGTCAGTTGGTCCAGACTGGCCAGGCTGGGGCGAGGTTCAGGGTCCAGCTCGACGTAGATGTCGTTCTCGACGATGGTCAGGTCGTGTTTCTCGGCCAGTTGCAGCACCCGGTGCAACTGGCCCAGCGGCGCAGCAGAACCGGTGGGGCTTTGCAGCCGCGGCTGGGTGAAGAAGACCTTGGGCCGGTGCTCGGTGACCAGCGCTTCCAGCGCGGCCAGGTCATAGCCCTGAGG
>NZ_JBFUGE010000311.1:0-7250 GCF_056403075.1 Ideonella sp. P3_A4
GCCTGAAGCTGTTCCTGCAGGTGGCGCAAGCGGTGGCCTACGCCCATGCGCGGCTGGTGGTGCACCGCGACCTCAAACCTTCCAATGTGCTGGTCTCGGCCGATGGCCAGGTCCACCTGCTGGACTTCGGCATCGCCAAGCTGCTGCATGAAGCGCCCGACGATGCCGGCGCAACGCAACGCCTGGGTGCGGTGATGACCCCGCACTACGCCTCGCCCGAGCAGTTGCGCGGCGAGCCGGTGACGGTGGCTTCGGACGTCTACTCGCTGGGCGTGATGCTTTACGAGCTGCTGACCGGCGTGCGGCCGCATGCACCACAGCAGCCAGGGCAACGTGCGGGGCTGGTGGCGGCGCTGGGGCAGGCGATGCTGCAAGCCGACGCGGTGCCGGCCAGCCGGCGGGTGGACGATCGTGCCTTGGCGCGGGCCCTGCGCGGCGATGTCGACGCGATCCTGGCCAAGGCGTTGCAGCGCCAGCCCGAGCAGCGCTACGCCACCGTCGATGCACTGGCCGACGACATCGAGCGCCACCTGGCCGGTGAGCCGGTGCGTGCCCGCCCGGACACCACCGCCTACCGCCTGCGCGCATTGGCGCGACGCTCACGTGCCGGACTGGCGCTCGGCGCCGCGGCGGCGGTGGCGGTGGCACTCGCCGCTGGCCTGTCGCTGGCGCAGGCACAGCGCGCCAATGAAGCGGCGCTGCGTGCCGGCGCCGTCAAGGACTTCGTGCTCGACACCTTCCGTGTCGATGCCGCCGGCGATTCGGCCAACCTCGACCCGCGTGGCGCGCCGCGCGAGTTCTTGCTCAAGCGCGGCGCGCGCCTGATCGACGCGCGTTTCGACGGCCAACCGGCGCTGCAAGCCGAACTGCACGGCGTCGTCAGCGGCCTGTTCGACGAGATGGCCAATTTCGAACTGGCCGAGCTGCATGCGGCGCGTCGGCTCGRGGTGTTGGCCCACAGCGGCGCACCGGTGGTCGACAAGGCGATTGCCGCGATGGCGGTGTCGCAAGCCCTGCTCAAGCTCGGCCGCGCGGCGCAGGCCGAGGAGCCCGCCGCCCAGGCCATCGGCTGGGCGCAGGGCGAGCCGCGGCTGGTGGTCCTCGCGCGGCTGCAACTGGCCGCCTCATTGGCCGCGCAATCCAAGGCCGAGGCGCTCGGCCGCGAGCTCGACAGCATCGATGACCAGATCACGCAGGGGCTGCCGTCGGCGTCGATCGAGCGTGCGATGGCGCTCGGCGCGCGGGCCAGCCTGGCTTCGCTGACGGGCCATGGCAGCCAGGCCGTCGACTACGCACAGCAGGCGGTGGCGGTGGCTGCCGGCATCGAGGGCGCCGCCTCGCCGCGCGTGCTGAACTTGCGCTGGAATCTGTGGCGCCTGCTGATGGAGTTCCGCCAGGTCGACCAGGCACGCGAGCTGGGCTCGGCCATCATTGCCGATCTGCGCCAGCTCGGCGGGCCACAAGACGGCACCGCCGCCTTCGCCGAGATCTACACCACCGCCTTCCTGTTCGCCAACGACCCGGGGCATCGGCTGTCGTTCGACGCGGCCGAAGCCGTCGTTCTGGCCGACCGCGAGATCGTCAAGCAGCGCGGTTGCCGCGGCATCGCCGACGCCGATGCCTGGGGCGACTACCTGCTCGGCGGGCTGTATGCCGCCTGGCACGATTTCGACCGTGCCGAGCCGCTGCTGCGCCAGGCGCTGGCGCGCATCGCGCCGCTGGGCGACGAGCTGACGCTGATCCCGTACGCACCCCGTGCGCTGGCCTGGGTCTGGATCGTGCGTGGCGACCACACGCGTGGTGACGCCGTGTTGCAGTCGCAACTGGGTTTGATGACACGGCGCGCCAGTCCGATGGCCGTTCGCGTGCGCACGAGCCTGGCCCTGAGCCAGTCGATGCAGGGTCGCCAGGGCGATGCCCTCGAACTGCTGGGCCCGGCGGCCGTGGACCCGCCGGCCGAAGCCGCCGACGCGCGCGCACTCGAGCTCGCATTGGTCCGCGCCAGCGTGCTGCTCGGCAGCGGCGACGCGGCCCAGGCCCTGGCCGCCCTGCCGCCGGCGGCCACCTTGGATTCGCTGCCCGGCGCCGATGGCGGGCAGCGCGGCGAAGCGCTGTGCGCGGCCGGCCGCGGCAGTGAGGGCCTTGATGCGTTGGCCAAGTACCTGGCCCGAGAGAGCGCCTGGCGCTCGCCGGCCAGCCCCTTTCTGGCACGCGCGCGGGCGGTGCAGGGCCTGTGTGCGCTGGCGGCGGGGGACGCCAAGCAGGCCAAGGCGCTGGCCCGACAATCGCGCTCGTCTTTGCCGCCAGGCTCGGCGGTGAGTCCGTACTTCAAACAACCCCTGGAAAAACTGGAGGGGGCGCTCGGCTTGGCCTCATCCACTCCGGTCGCCCAGAGGTGAATTTGATGCCCCGTCTTGCTTGCCGTCTGTTGGCCGCGTTGGCCGTTGCCTGGTTGACATCCACTTCCACCTGGGCCCAGGACGCGTCGGCCGACGCCCTGGTGCTGCCGGGTAGCGAGGTACCCGTACTGACGCCGACCCACATGCGGCAGGCCGTGCGCGACATCCCGGCCAGCGTCACCATCCTGTCGGCCGATACCTTGGCGCTCTATGGCTTCCAGGGCCTGGCCGAGGCGATGCGCCTGGTCGCCGGCGCATCGCCCAACCGCCTGAGCGGTGCCAACTACACCCTGAAGCTGGGCAACCGGGTGGCCGTCGGGCCGGTGCGGGTCACCTTGCTGGTCGACGGCATCGAAGTCGGCGGCACCGTGCTGTCCGACGACGACGACTGGAACGACCTGCCGGTGGCCCTCAACGATGTCGAGCGGATCGAGGTCACCTCGGGCGCCRGTGCGGCCGGTTATGGCCGCGCGTCGAAGGTCGCAGTGGTCAATTTCGTGACCAAGCACCCGGCCGATGTCGAGCGGGGCTTCGGCTACCTGTCCATCGGCTCGTTCGAGGCGTTGCGGGCCATGGCGCGTGGCGGCTGGACCTTCGGCCCCGTCGCGCTTCGCCTCACCGCGCACCACCGCGAGCGCAACGAGATCGAAGACCGGCGCGCTTTCTCTCCGGGCGATGACCCGGTGGACGTCGACCGCGTGACCTTGCGCAGCGCGATCGCCTTGGCCGAAGGGTCGAACATTTCGTTTGATGCGGCCTACCTGAGCAGCCACTATGACGGCGAGCCGGCCGCCACGCCACCGCTGGGCCCGCGGGACTTGCGCAACGGGTACGCCAGCCTGGTGTGGACGCAGAGCATTGCCTCGTCCAACGAGCTGAGCTTGCGGCTGGACCAGTGGGCCAACACCTCGCAGGTCTTCAAACCCGAGGAAGACTGCCGGCCCGGCAAGGTCTGCGAACCGGAACTCAACGTCGAGCGCCGTACCAAGCTCGAGCTGCAGGACGTGCACGTGCTGTCCGACGAGTTGCGTTTCACCGGCGGCCTGGGCCTGCGCAAGGCGCTGGTGCACAGCCGCGACAGCGACGTGGCGCGTTGGTCGACGCGGTATCGCCGCCTGTTTGCAGGCGTCGACTGGATGCCGACCCCGGCGCTGTCGCTCAGCGCCGGCTGGTCGGCCGACGAGGCGGACAGCGAGAACCACGACCGCACCTGGCACGCCGGCGCCAACTGGCACGTGAGTGACGACCAGACGCTGCGGCTGGCGTGGTCGCAGGGCGACTGGGCCTCCGACCAGAGCCTGCGCCTGGGTTTGTCAGGCGTGCTGCTGACCGAAGAGCACCTGCAGTCCACTGAACTGGCTTACCAGCTGGACGACCCGTCCCGTGCCGCATCGGTCAACGCACGCCTGTTCTGGTCGCGCTTGAACGGGCAGGTGTGGAGCAAGAAGGGCGGCGCCGACCAGCCCACGCACGGTGAGTTCTACGGGATCGAGTTGCGCGTCGCGGGTGAACTTTCGGAGCGTTGGTCGGGCTTCGTCAGCGCGACGACGCTGGCCGAAGGCGACCATGCGGGCGGCTTGGCCGAGGAGAACCACCGTCCGCACCCCTGGATCGGCGCGACCGGGCTGGCGGTGACGTTGGGCGATGGCTGGCGTGCGTCGCTGGGCTACTACGCGTCCTCCAAGTCGACGAGCTCCACCCAGTCGGCCGGTCGCTCGGCCTTGACGCTGCTGAAAGACTTCCGGATGGCCGACGCCCGCTGGCAGCTGACGCTGAACCTGCGCAACGCCGACCACCTGCGGGCGCCCACTGCCGACGGCACCAACACGCCCCACACGGCGACGGCCTGGTCCTATTTCTTGTCGCTCGCAGCGGCTTTCTGACAACGTGTCCACCGTCCGCCCCCTGCTGCTGCCCACCTGCTCGCCCGACCGGCGCGCGGTGTTGCGCGCGCTGGCGGCGATGGCGGCGCTGGCTGGGTCGCCGGTGTTGAAGGCTGCCGGCGCGGGCGGGGCCGAGCTGCGCGTGGTCACCAGTGCTTTGGGCGAGGCAACGAGCCAGATCGTGGCGGCGCTGACGCGGCGCTTCCCCGGCGCCCAGGTTTCCGATGACATCAAGGCGCTGATCGCGCGCGGCGGACCGGCGGTCTACCTGGCGGTCGGCCCAGCGGCGCTGGAGGCGGCGCTGAACGCCGATGTGGCCGGGCCGCTGGTCTCGGCCTTCGTCTCGTCCCCAGCCTATCTGCGGCTGATCGCAGCTGCCGCGCCGCGTCGCACTAGGCCGGTCACGGCGGTGTTCGCCGAGGCGTCGCCGGCCGCGCAGATGCAGCTCATTCGCCGCCTGTACCGGCGCAAGGTGGTGGTCGGCGTGCTGCTGAGCGCGTCGACACGCAACCTGCAGCCGCTGATCGAGCGGGCGGCGAGTGCGGCGGACCTGGCGGTGGCGTTCGAGGTCGTCGAGCCCGGCGCGAGCCCGGTGCGTGCGCTGTCGGCACTCACCTCCGCCAGCGTGTTGCTCGCGGTGCCCGACCCTGAGCTCTACAACGCGCAGGTCGCGCGGGCGGTGCTCGAGTCGACCTACCGGCGCCGCCAGGGGGTGATCGGGTTCTCGAAGGCGATGGTCGGCGCGGGCACGCTGGCGGCGGCCTACACCTCGATCGAYGATGTGGTCGCGCAACTGGGCGAGATGCTCGACGCGCTGCTCGCCGGCCAGCCCACGGCCGAGCCGCAGTACCCGCTGTACTGGCGCGTGGCGATCAACGACACGGTGGCGCGCTCGCTCGACGTCGTGATCGACGCCGCGGTGCGTGGCCTCGGCAACTTTCCGGCTTGACGACGATGGAACGCACAGCCGAACGGTCTTGGGGGTCTTGGGGCTTGCGTGGCCTGCTGCTGGCCACCGCTGCGCTGCCGACGCTGCTGACATTGCTGGCGATCCTGCTGCTGAACATCGGCTCGCAGGAACGGATGCGTCATGAACTCGAAGAGCGCGCGATGCTGGTGGCCGGCGCGCTGGCCGAGGCCAGCGAGTACGGGCTGATCTCGGGCAACGCGGCGGCACTCGACCGCTCGGTGCGCGAGCTGCTGGCCCATGACCGGGCGATCGCGGCGATCGACATCTTTGATGCGGCGCGGCGTCCCTTTGTTTCGTTGCCAGGGCAGCCGTTGGCCGCCGGTCTGCCGTCGGTCGAATTGCCGGTGCGCTCCAGCGTGCCCGACATCGATTTCTTCGACCGCGCGACGCCGCACGTGTCGATGGCCGAGGACTTGCAGCCGACGTTCCGGCTCGGCCCGGTCGCCGGTTATGTGCGGGTCACGATGACGACCGAGGCGCTGCAGCGCGCGCAGCAGCGGCGCCTGGGCCTGGAACTCGGTGTCGTGGCGGCGGCGGGCCTCGTCGGTCTGCTGGTGGTCGCGCTGTTGGCGTGGCGCATGCGTGCCTCGCTGCTCGCGCTGCTGGACGCGCTGCAGGCCATGCGGCAGGGCCGTTATGCCGTCGCCGAAGGGCCGGCGGTGGGCGTTGAGCTGCGCCGTCTGCAAGGCGCCGTGCTGGAGCTGGCCGAGACCCTCGGCGCAGCCGCGCATCCTGCGCGGGAGGGCACACCGTGGCAGCGCCATGGCGACAGCCACGGCGGCATCGCCCGCCGGCTGATGGGCCGGCTGGATGCTGCGCTGGTCGCGGTGCGCCTGGCCGCGATGCAAGCGGCGCGTCAGGCCGACGCCACCGGTCCCGCCGCCGATCCGCAGGCGGCGGCCCAGACGGCTGCGCGCATCCTGGCGCTGGCCGACCAGGCCCAGGCCGCCGGCGAGGCACTGGTCGAGCCGCTGCGGGCGAAGATCGTCGACGCCTTGGGGCTCGACGCGGCGCTGGCCGAACTGCTGCAGGCCTGTGCTCGGGCCCAGCCCAGCTGTGCCTTCAGCCTGCACCAGGACCCCGGCTTCGCCTGCGCCGACACGGCCCAGGCCAATGAGGTCCATCGCGCGGTCCAAGGGGCACTGGCGCTGGTGGTGGCCCATGCGCAAGCGTCGCAGGCCAGCGTGCGCCTGCAAGCCTTGCCACCGTCGCGCGAGGTGCGTGTCGTCGTGTCGGACAACGCTGCCGGCGAGGCGTCGAATGGCGCAGTGGCCCGCCTGGCGCACCTGCGTGAGGCCTTGACGGCACGCAGTGCCCGGGTCGACGTGCAACAGGCGTTGACCGGCGGCACGACGATCGTCGTGACCTTGCCGGCCGAGGCAGCGCCCGTCATCAACCCGCCGGGTTGACGCGAGCCTGTCCGACAAGACAGAACGTTAGCGGTGCAGCGCCTCAGCCAGGCGCTGCAGCACCCGCCGGTAGGCCGGGCTGACGCTGGGCTGCGCATCGAAAGCCGAGCGGGCCAGCCGCTCCATCGTGGCCGCCTGGGCTCGGTCGCCCGCGGCCAACAGGCACAGCCCACGCGCCGCCTGGTGCCGGGCCGCCTCGAGGCTGTAGGGGTAGGCGCCGGCCAGCGGTGTCTTGTCCGCCTTGTTCAGCCAATCCAGCCCGGCGGCCGATCGCCCGGCGTGGCAGAGCGCTTCGGCGCGCAGGCTCGCATCCACCGCGGCCGGGGCGGCCTCGGCCAGGGCCACGGCCTTGGTCCGTTCGCCCCGGTCGAGCAGGGCACGCAGCCGCTCGCCTGCAACGCGGGCGAGCGCTTCGCCGGCGGCCGATGTCGAACCCGCACCGCCGGCCATGGCGTTCAGCGTGGCCTCCGCCTCTTCCCAGCGAGCCTGGTTGACCAGGTGCTCGGCCTCGGCCAGCTGGGMTCTCCACGCCTCGCGCGGGAAGCGCGCCTCGGCCAACGTTCGCCAGTCGCGCAACAGGCCGTTGACC
>NZ_JBFUGE010000312.1:0-7247 GCF_056403075.1 Ideonella sp. P3_A4
TCGTAGGCCACAGCGATCGCGTCGGCGGTTGCGTCGCCACCGCAGGCCAATAGCCCGATATCCCGATTGTGGTCAGTGAAATCCGTGTCACAGCCCATCAGCGTGGCGCCACCGTAGCTGAACGTGAACTGACCAGTCGCGGGCACGATCCCCACAGGATTGCCGTAGCCAGCCATGCCAATCGTGGTACGCAGTACATTCAACGCCACGCTGGCGTCTTCAGTGATTTGCGCCAGCGCCCGGGTGTTGCGGCTACTCACACCACTGCCAAGGTATGCAGCCATCATTGCCCCGATGACAACCAAGCCAATGACCATCGAGATCAGCAACTCGATCAGCGAGAAACCATGTTGACGGCGCATCATCACAGCCCCACGCGGAAGTAGGCGCAGCGCGGCTGCGGGGTGAGGCCCTGAAATCCTGGTGGACATTCATTGGCGCCAGCATTGGCTTCGTTGGACGAAGCGTCCGGGTCGAGCCAAGCAATCCAGACATCGGCCGTCGGGACGGCCATTGGATCGGCGCTGAGTTGCACGTAAGCTGCGCCCCCCGGCAAGGCGTTGAACACGGCCTGCCCCCACTCCGCACGGTCCTGCAGCACGATCTCTGAGGCGAGGCAAACGTTCGGATTCGCGCAACCCGCAAAATCTCCAGGCTCACCTTCCCAGCTGCCGTAGTCCCCCGTCATGTTGTAGGCCGTCACATCTCCCGCGGGTGTGGCACCAGGGTTGATCGCCGGTTTGTTGGCCCGAATGCGGTCAACGATGTCGGAAGCGAGCAGAGTTGCCACCGCGCGGTACTCGCTGGTCTTGCCGTAACGTGAGGTCGTCGCCATCAGACCAGCAACTGCCAGCACGCCCATCGAAACGACCAGCATCGCCACCAGCACCTCAATCAGCGACACACCACGCTGCCGCGAAGCGCTCTGGCGTGCGTCGTTCAAAGCCAACCGATTCATCTTCACTGGCAAGCCCCTTCACCCTTACAGACACGCACGCGCCCCGTCGACTCCACCCGCACCACGCGCTGCTTGCTACGGTCACCGCCAACCGGCACGAAGGTGTAGGTGCCCGGGCCACCAGTGACCAAACCGTTAGCTGCGAAGGTCAGCGTTGTGGCGGCGGCAGTGGTACTGTCCATCGCACGCAACGCGTTTTGGACCCGAAGCACTGTGCCCGGCACAGTAATTGCCCAACCGGTCATCCAGTCCGCGGCGTTACACGCTGGTGCATTGGCCGCCGGATCAGTGGAGGCGCACATCGTCACAGCTCGCCCGCGCTTCATTGCCTCAGTCCGTGAGTACCGCACAGCGGCCGCAAACTCATCGGCATTGCCGGCGGCGGCCTGATCCGCGAGGAAGGAAGTCAGAGATGGCACGCCAATCGCCATCAGAACCGCCGCGATGGCGATCGTGATGAGCAACTCAACCAGCGTGAAGCCGGTCTGCGCGCTCCTGGCAGTCTGGTGGGAAGAATCCATGTAGGCATGATGCACTCACCCGTCATTAGTACTTGTCGGAGGCCCGACGAGCGGCCGGCAGTTGCCGACGAGCGGCGATGGCAGCGCTTCGGCCGGTCAGTTCTCGCAGTCCTCTGCATCCGCCACCCGAGGGCGACCTGGCTTGTTGATGCACACCAGCGCGGAGCCCGGCAACGCGGCATCTTCCAGCGGCTGCCCGGGAGGGAGAAAGCGGAAATGCGAAGCCAAACTCAGCATCTCCCCTCCGGCGCGATAGGTCACGTAACGCTGGGTGCTGAGGGCACCGCCACTGTTGTCGCCGGATTGGTGCACCGCAATCACGCGGTCGCCCGATCCCATTTCGCCCCGGCGACCACGATCCACAAAAATGATCCAGCCAGCGCTCCAGTTCTTGCCGCCGGCCAAGCAGTCTGGTTCGGCCGAATCTGCCGTGGCAGGATCCATAGCACAGACGGTTACCAGTTCGCCACGCGTGATTGCCTCCTGGCGAGCCCGTCGCATCGCCGACGACAGACCTTGCACCTGCGCATCAACCACTGCCTTACCGTGGAACGAACCCATAGCTGGCATCCCGATGGTGGCCAGGACACCAGCGACTGCAAGCGCCACCAACAATTCGACCAATGTGAAGCCACGCTGCAGGGCACGGGTGGTTTGACGGAACATGATTTCTCCTCCTATTTGTTGCAAATATTCTTGTGAACTCCCGGCGTGAATTCTTCGCAACGTGMCCCTCACCGTCTCTCCCCCTGAAGGGCTCCACAACGTGATGAGGACACCCTCTTTCGGGGGGATCCGACGGGCGCCCGTAAACTCATCCAGCCATGCCGTTCACAGCAGAAACGCACACGCCCCCCGAGCCGATGCAGCGCGCCTTGGCGCTGGCCGAGGCCGCGGTCGGATTCACTGAGCCGAATCCGAGGGTCGGCTGCGTGCTGGTCGCAGCCGATGGACGATGGATCGGTGAGGGGCATACCCAGGCCGCCGGTTCAGCTCATGCCGAGGTCATGGCGCTGCGGGACGCCGAAGCCAAGGAGCACTCCGTCCGGGGCGCCACGGCGTATGTCACGTTGGAGCCCTGCTCCCACCATGGCCGTACACCGCCCTGCTGCGACGCTTTGGTGGCCGCCGGCCTAGCCCGGGTCGTCGTGGCAACGGGGGATCCGAATCCGACAGTGAACGGCCGCGGCAACGCTCGGCTTCGAGCCGCGGGCATTCAAGTGGACTTCGCCGACGACGCAATCGCCGCGGCCTCGCGCGAGCTGAACATCGGTTTTTTCAGCCGTATGCAGCGCGCTCGGCCCTGGGTGCGGATGAAGATCGCCGCGTCGCTCGATGGCCGTACCGCGCTGGACAACGGCGTCAGCCAGTGGATCACCGGTGAAGCGGCCCGCCACGACGGTCATGCGTGGCGCAAGCGCGCGTCAGCCTTGTTGACCGGGTCGGGCACCGTGCTGGCCGACAACCCCCGGCTGGACGTGCGCGGCCATGCCATCGCCCGCCAGCCGCTGCGCATAGTCGCCGACTCCCGGCTGTCAACGCCTGCCGACGCACGCTTGTTCGAAGCATCGGCGCCGCTGCTGTTCGTCGCGGCCGAGCCGGATGCTGAGCACCGGCAAGCCCTGCAAGACCGCGGCGCCGAGATCTTGGTCTGCCCCAACGCCAACAATCAGGTCGACCTGGACGCGTTGATGAACGAGTTGGCCCGGCACGAACTCAATGAAATTCACGTCGAAGCCGGCGCCCGCCTGAACGCGGCACTGCTGCAGGCTGGCTGGGTCGACGAGCTGCTGATCTACCAGGCGCCAATGCTCATAGGCGCCGGTCGAGACATGGCCGCGCTGGGGCCATTGACCACGCTCGCGCAAGCCCAGCGCTTTGCCTTCCACCGCGTCGACCTCATCGGTGAAGATCTGCGCCTGTTGTTGCGCCGCTGCCCTGCGGACTGAGCCCCGCGCGACTACGCGGCGAAGACCCCGCCGCCTACAATGCTCGGATGCCCATTTCTCCCATTCCCGAGCTGGTCGCCGAGCTGGCTGCCGGCCGCATGGTGATCCTCGTCGACGAGGAAGACCGCGAAAACGAGGGTGACCTGGTTCTGGCCGCCGATCACGTCAGCCCTGAGGCCATCAACTTCATGGCCAAGCATGGCCGTGGCCTGATCTGCCTGACGCTGACACGCGAGCGCTGCGAGCGCATGCACCTGACTCCGATGGCCAGCCGCAACGGCACGGTGCATGGCACTGCCTTCACGGTGTCGATCGAAGCGGCCACCGGTGTGACCACGGGCATCTCTGCCGCCGACCGTGCGCGCACCGTGCAAGCGGCCGTCGCGCGTGACGCCAAAGCCTCGGACCTCGTCCAGCCCGGCCACATCTTCCCGCTGCAGGCGCAAGACGGTGGCGTGCTGATGCGCGCCGGCCATACCGAAGCCGGTTGCGACATGGCGGCGATGGCCGGCCTGTCGCCCGCCGCGGTGATCTGCGAAATCATGAACGACGACGGCACCATGGCCCGGCTGCCGGACCTGGAAGTCTTCGCTCGCGAACATGGCCTGAAGATCGGCACCATCGCCGACCTGATCCACTACCGCAGCCGCAACGAATCGCTCGTCACGCGAGCCGGCGAACGGCCGCTGCAAACCGCCCAGGGCAGCTTCAACGCCCAGGTGTTCCGCGACCGCTCGGGCGGTGTGCATTTGGCATTGGTCAAAGGTCAATGGACGGCCGACGACGAAGTGCTGGTGCGTGTGCACGAGCCGCTCTCGGTATTGGACCTGCTGGAAACCGGCACCTGCGGCCACTCCTGGCCGCTGCCCAAGGCCCTGGCCAAGCTGCAGGCCAGCGAACGCGGTGTGGCGGTGCTGCTGAACTGCGGCGCCGCCGAGGCCGACCGCCTGGTCGCCGGCTTGCTGCCGGATGCCGAGGCCACAAGTACCGCCACCTCGTCGGTCATGGACCTACGCACCTATGGCGTTGGCGCCCAGATCCTGCGCGAACTCGGCATCACCCGCATGCGCCTGCTCGGCAGCCCGCGCCGCATGCCCAGCATGACCGGCTATGGCCTCGAGGTCACCGGCTTCATGGCCGCCGAATGAGCGCCCCCATCTCTTACCAACAAGGAAACTCCCATGCAAGGTGCTGACCAGGGCCAAAGCGCGCCGCTCGACGGCGACGGGCTGTCGATCGGTATCGTGCGTGCCCGCTTCAACGATGCGATCACCCGTGCGCTGGCCGACGCCTGTCTGGCGGAACTCGCCGCGCTCGGCTGCATCATCCGCGGCGAGACCTACCACTTCGAACTGGTGGCCAACGAAAGCGGTGCTGGCGTCTCGCGAGTCGCGCTGGACCACCAGATCCCAGTGGCCAACGCCATCCTCACGGTCGAAAACGAAGAGCAGGCCTGGGCCCGCGCTGCCGACAAGGGCCGCGACGCCGCCCGCGTGGCCGTTGAAATGGCCAACCTGCTGGACGAGTTGCTGTGAACACACCCGCCACCGACGCGCCAAAGAAGCGCGTGGCTCCCAAGTCCGCCCGCCGCCGATCGCGCGAGGTCGCGCTTCAGGGCCTGTATGAATGGCTGATCGCCGGCAGCGACGCGGGCGTCATCGACGCCCACATGCGCGAGCAGGACGGTTTCGACAAGTGCGACGCGGTCCACTTTGACGCGCTGCTGCACGGTTGCATCCGCGATGCAGCCACGCTCGACGCCGTGCTGTCGAAGCATGTCGACCGGCCGACCAACGAGCTGTCGCCGATCGAGCATGGCGTGCTGCTGATCGGTGCCTATGAGCTGAAGAACTGCGTGGACGTGCCGTACAAGGTCGCGATCAACGAAGCGGTCGAGCTGGCCAAGAGTTTTGGCGGCACCGACGGCCACAAATACGTGAATGGTGTGCTGGACAAGGCCGCCGCGGAGCTGCGACCCGCCGAAGTGAGCGCTGCGCGCTCGGCACGGCGCTGAGGGCTGCATGAAGCTCAGCTCCCGGCTCGACCACATCGAGCCGTTCTACGTGATGGAATTTGCCAAGGCGGCGCGCGAGCTGGCGTCGTCACCGGCCTGCGATCCGGCCCAAGGCGGCCGGCCGATGATCTTCCTGAACATCGGCGAGCCCGACTTCACCGCGCCGCCCCTGGTGCAAGCCGCCGCCAAGGCCGCCGTCGCTGCAGGGCGCAGCCAATACACCGAAGCCACCGGCCTGAAGCCGCTGCGCGAACGCATCTCGCGTTGGTACGCCGAGCACCACGGCCTGGCTATCGACCCTGGCCGCATCATTGTCACGGCCGGGGCTTCGGCCGCTCTGCAGCTGGCTTGCCTCGCCCTCTTCGAAAGCGGCGACGAGGTGCTGATGCCGGACCCGTGCTACCCCTGCAACCGACATTTCGTGGCGGCCACCGGGGCCCGGGCGAAGCTGGTGCCTTCGGGTCCGGAAGCGCGCTTCCAGCTCAGCGCCGATGGCGTCACGTCCAACTGGACCAGCGCGACGCGCGGGGTGCTGCTGGCTTCGCCTTCCAACCCGACCGGCACCTCGATCGCACCGGCAGAACTGGCCCGCATCGTCAATGCCGTGCGCCAGCGTGGCGGCATCAGCATCGTCGACGAGATCTACCTCGGCCTGAGCTACGACAGCGCTTTCAGCCACAGCGCGCTGGCGCTCGGCGAAGACATCATCTCGGTCAACAGCTTCTCGAAGTACTTCTCGATGACCGGCTGGCGGCTCGGCTGGCTGGTGGTGCCGCCTGAGTTGGTGGCGCCAATCGAGAAGCTGGCGCAAAACCTGTACATCTGCCCGTCGACCATCTCGCAGCACGCGGCGCTGGCCTGTTTCGAGCCCGAATCGCTGGCCGAGTACGAACGCCGGCGCGAATCTTTCCGCGCCCGGCGTGATTTTGTCGTGCCCGCGTTGAACGCCCTCGGGCTTACAGTGCCCGTGCTACCGGACGGGGCGTTTTACGCCTGGGCCGATTGCAGCGCCCATGCCGATAGCAGTTGGGCCCTATGCGAACAGTTGATGCAACGCGCCCATGTGGCGCTGACCCCCGGGCGGGATTTTGGCCCCGCTGCCGCCGAACGTTATTTGCGCCTGTCCTTTGCGACCAGCTTGCCGCTGTTGCAAGAAGCCGTCACTCGCATCGAACAGACACTGATTCAGTGACAAGCCGTTAACCACCCCGCTTGAACCCGACTAATTCCCCCGTTGCCGGCTGACTGCCTTGGCTATGCTTGCGTCCATGCGTTGGAACCCGTTCCGGCGAGCGTCGTCGTCAGACTTCAGCGCCGCCGCCTTCGAAGCCACCGTGGCCGACGACTTGTTGGCCACCGCCGGGCTTTTGCCGGAAGCTTCTTCGCCTAACGGCGAAAGCGCCGAGACGGCCGAGGCGGTGGAAAGCCCCGAGGTCGGTGCGTCGACCCTGCCCGTCAAGCGGCCGGTGATCGGCCACGTCGGGCGTTATGCCTTGAAGGCGGTGCTGGGCGAAGGCGGCCTGGGGACCGTCTATGCGGCGTGGGATCCGTTGCTTTCCCGCGCCGTGGCGGTCAAGACCCTGCGGTTGCACATCGAAACCCAGGCCCTCGGCGCGCTGGACGACCTGATCCTGAACGAAGCGCGCGCGGCCGCCCGGCTGTCGCACCCGCACATCGTGACGGTGTTCGATGCCGGTCCGTCGGACCAGGGCATCTACATCGCGATGGAGCCGCTGCGTGGCCGGGACCTGCGCCACATGCTGCACGAAGGCTGGCGGCCGACACCGATCGAAGCGGCCCAGATC
>NZ_JBFUGE010000313.1:0-7244 GCF_056403075.1 Ideonella sp. P3_A4
GCGCAAGGTTGCCAAGAACATGCCTTGCGCCAGCGAGCTGGAGGCCTTGGGCCGCCAGGTGATGGTCCAGGTCGAACGCGATGTCGACGTGGCGCTGTTCATCACGATCCGGCCGGCTGAGCAGCGCCTCGCCCTCTATTCGCTGCTGCATGCATTGCACGCGGCCACCGTGGCGGTGGTGCTGGCGCGTCAACTCGACTGGTCGGAAGAGCAGAAGTTGCGGCTGGTGCTGGGTGCCTTGACGATGAACGTCTCGATGCTGGAGCTGCAGGGACAGATGGCGGTTCAGCAGGATCCACTGTCCACGCGCCAACGCCAGAGCATCCGGGCGCACCCCGAGAGTTCTGTGGCCATGCTGCAAGGCGCGGGCGTGACTGACCCGGAATGGCTGGCCATGGTGCGTGACCACCATGAGCAGCCCGACGGCACGGGCTACCCGAACGGCACCCAGGCGACCGGCGAGCTGGCCCACGCACTGCATGTGGTCGACGTGTTCACCGCCAAGATCAGCCACCGCGCCAGCCGCGCGGCGATACAGGTGCAGGTGGCTGCCAGGGAACTGTTCCAGGAAGAGCGGGGCAGCGGGCTCGCCTCTGCCCTGATCAAGGCGCTGGGCCTGTACCCACCCGGCGACCTGGTTCAGCTGAAGAGCGGCGAGATCGGCGTGGTGGCCCGTCGTGGCGCCAGTGCGACCACCCCCTTGGTGGCCTGCCTGACGAACGCACAAGGCCTGCCGGTGGCCGGTACGTTGATGCGCGACACGGCCAAGCCCGAATTCGCGATCACCGGCCCCGCCGGCGAACGCAAAGGCCTCTCTCGCGTACTACCCGAACGTGTCTACGGCCTGATGAATTGACGCGGCGCCCACAGGGCCGCCGCCTTCAAGTGGCGTGCGCGGATCCGGCTTTGCCGGTCCGCTGCGCGAGCCCCCTCGGGGGGGCAACCCCCGGTAGGGGGTGTGGGGGCTCAACGTCTGGCCCGCATCGCATTGCGCGCTTGGACAAAGCCGAACGCGAACTCGACGGCTTCTTGCACCGAGCGTTCCGACTCGGCACGTTCGTGCTCGGTCTGGAAGAAGGCGAAGTCCACGTCGTGGCGGATGTAGCGCGGTGGCAGCCGGTTCAGCGCGACGCAGGCGATGTCGGCCAGCGTGTCGCTGTTGGCCTGCAGATGGGGGTAGTTGCTCGCCTGCTCTTGCACGGCGGAGAACACGACTTTTTCGTAGAAGTTGTGGATCGAGGCGGAGTCCATGCGTCGTGTGGGTTGTGCCAGGGTCGAACAGGTTGGCAGTGTCACCTGGGCGGCTGGCGTTGGTCCATCGGGATAGCGTGATATTTCAGGCGTCCAGCCGATCGAGCACGCGCATCGAGTAGTCGACCGCGATCACGTCCTTGGTCAGCTTGCCGATCGAGATGCGATCGACGCCGGTGGCGGCGATCTCGTGCAGGCCTTCAAGCGTGATGCCGCCCGAGGCTTCGAGCAGCGCACGGTTGCCTGCAAGCGCGACGGCGTCCTTCATCAGCGTGGGGTTGAAGTTGTCAAGCAAGACGCTGGTGGCGCCGTTGTCGAGCGCTTCTTGCAACTGGGCAATCGATTCGACCTCGATCTGGATTTCGACGCCGGCGTTCAGCTCGCGGGCATTGCGCAGCACTGGGCCGATACCGCCGGCCGCGGCAATGTGGTTTTCCTTGATCAGAATGCCGTGCCACAGCGCCAGCCGCTGGTTCTGGCCGCCGCCCACGCGCACCGCGTATTTCTGCGCTTGGCGCAGGCCCGGGATGGTCTTGCGCGTGTCGAGCACCGCGCAGCCGCGTGGGTTGGGCGAGGCGCCTTCGATCGCATCCACATGGCGGCGGGTGACCGTGGCTGTGGCGGACAGCAGTTGAAGAAAGTTCAGCGCCGGCCGCTCGGCCGACAGCAGTGCGCGGGCATCGGCCTCGATCTCGCAAACGGGTGTGTTGGCGCTCATCATTGCGCCTTCGTCGTACTGCCAGTCGACGCGGCCCTTGGCGTCCAGCGCGAGCAGGCAGGCATCGAACCAGTCGCGCCCGCACAGCACCGCCTCTTCGCGCACGGTCACGCGCGCATGTACGCGACGGCCGGCCGGTACCAGCAGGCCCGTCCAGTCGGCGCGGCCAATGTCTTCAAACAGGGCGTCGCGCACATTGCGTGCGCGGGCTTCTTCGAGTGTTTCGTCGTGGTCGAACATGGGTGATCAGTGAGAGGTCAGGCGGCGCCGATGCCGCGCACCATGCCTTGCACGCGAGGCGCCAGCGCGCTCGGGTTCTTGGCGACGAAGTCCAGCATGCGATCGATGCAACGCACTGCGTCGCGCGCGACGGTCGGGTCGACAAAGATTTCGCCCTGGCCCCGTTCGAGGCAGTCGATCACGCCTTGCAGGCCATTCATCGCCATCCACGGGCAGTGCGCGCAGCTCTTGCAGGTGGCCGAATTGCCGGCGGTCGGTGCTTCGATCAGCATCTTGCCCGGGGCCAGCTGGCGCATGCGGTGCATGATCTGGTTGTCGGTGGCGACGATGTATTCCTTCGCCGCGCCATCGACCACCGCTTTCAACATCTGAGAGGTCGAGCCGACCACATCGGCGAGGTTGACCACGGCTTTGGGCGACTCCGGGTGCACCAGCACCATTGCGTTCGGGTACTCGGCCTTCAGCAGTTCCAGCTCAGTGGCGCGGAACTCGTCGTGCACGATGCAGGCGCCGTTCCATAGCAACATGTCGGCGCCGGTGTTCTCCTGGATGTAGCGGCCCAGGTGCTTGTCGGGCGCCCACAGCACCTTCTGGCCTTGGTCCTTCAGGTGCTGCACGATGGCCAGCGCGCAGGAGCTGGTCACCATCCAGTCGGCACGGGCTTTCACCGCGGCGCTGGTGTTGGCGTAGACGACGACCTGGCGATCCGGATGCGCGTCGCAGAAGGCCGCGAAGTCGTCCGGCGGGCAGCCCAGGTCGAGCGAGCAGGTGGCGTCCAGGTCGGGCATCAGCACCCGCTTGTCGGGCGACAGGATCTTGGCCGATTCGCCCATGAAGCGCACGCCGGCGACGATCAGCGTCTGGCTCGCATGGTCGCGGCCGAAGCGGGCCATCTCCAGCGAGTCGGCGACGCAGCCGCCGGTTTCAAGCGCCAGGTCCTGCAGATCGTCTTCGACGTAGTAGTGGGCGACCAGGACCGCGTTCTTCGCCTTCAACAGCGCTGCGGCCTTGGCCTTCAAATCCTCACGCTGCGGCCGCGTCAAGGGCGGCGGCACCTTGGCCCAGGCGTGCGCGGTGCAGGTGGCCCCTGTCGCGTCTTGCCGGGTGTAGTCATAGACGGCTTCTGTCATGGGCAAATTCTAGGTTGGGGTCTGAAACCGACCCGCAAGAGGGTCAAGAGGCGTCAAGCCTCGGCGAAGAAACGGCTCGGCGGCATGCCGACGGCGCGTGTGACCATCGCGCTGAAGGCGCTCGGGCTGGCGTAGCCCAATTCGGCGGCGATCAGATTCATCGGCAGCTTGCGCGCGGCCATCGTCAGGGCCTTGGCCAGCAGCAGCTGTTGGCGCCACTGGCCGTAGCTGGTGCCGAGCTCTTCGGCAAACCAGCGCGACAGGGTGCGTGCGCTGGTCGCGGCTTCGGCGGCCCAGCCTTCGATGTCGGCGTGGCGCAGCGGCTCGTCCAGCATCGCTTCGCAGACGCGCCGCAGCCGGCCCTCGCGCGGCAGCGGCAGGCCCAGCTGCACGCTGCGGGCCCGGCGCAGTTCATCAAGGATCAGCGTGTTGATGCCTTGCTCGCGGGTGCGGTCGGGCTCATCGACAGCCTCCCCATCCGGTGCAGTCGCCAGTTGGATCACCAGCTCACGCAGCAAGGGTGTCACGTCCAGCACGCGGCATTGGCTCCAGTCGCTGCCTTCGGCCAGCTGTCGGACTGCATCTTCGTGCAGGTACACCGTGCGCAGATCGGCCTGCTCGACGGCGGTCACTGCATGCACCACGCCCGGCGGGATCCACACGGCGCGTGAAGGCGGCACCATGTAGCTGCTGTCTGGGCCATCGCCCTTGGCCGACACCCGCACAGCACCGCTCATCGAGAACACCAGCTGCGCCCAGCTGTGCCAATGCGGCTGAATGTCCATGTGATACGCCATGTGCCGCGCCTTGCCGCGCAGTGGCCGCGCGGCAGTGGGCGCATAGCGCATCGGGTCGAGCGGCGGGACGCTGGTCCGGCTGCGGGCTGCGGCGGGTTTGGGGCGCTGTGGCATGAATTCGATAGAACTTGTCGATCTATCGTAACCCGGACGATGAAGGCCTGCCTACAGTGGGCCCATGAACTCAGTCACCGTCCCTTTGCCCGCTGCGGCCGCAGCGCGCCGCGACTTCACGACCATCGGCCTGATCGGCATGGCGCATGGCTGCTCGCACTTCTTTCACATGCTGCTGCCGCCGCTGTTCCCGGTCTTCATCCGCGAGTTTGGCCTCAGCTATTCCGAGTTGGGGCTGCTGGTCACCACCTTCTTCGTGATCTCGGGCATTGGCCAGGCGCTGGCCGGCTTCCTGGTCGACAAGACCGGCGCGCGGCCGGTGCTGTTTGCGGCGTTCGGCTGCTTCATTCTTGCGGCGCTGGCCGCAGCATCGGCTAACGGTTTTGGCGGACTGATGTTGGYGGCATCGCTAGCTGGCCTGGGCAATTCGCCATTCCATCCGGTCGACTTCACGATCCTGAACAAGCGCGTGTCGCAGCCGCGGCTGGGCCACGCCTTCTCGGTGCACGGCATCTCGGGCAACCTGGGCTGGGCGCTCGCACCGGTGTTCTCGATCGGCATCAGCGAGGCCACCGGGAACTGGCGCATGGCCTACGTTGGCTGCGCGCTCGTGGCTGCGGTGATCCTGCTGCTGCTGGTGCTGAACCGTGACGCGATCGACGATCGACAGGGCAGCTGGGCCCACGAGCGCGCCGGCGCGGCTGCGTCTTCAGCGCCCGCCGAGCACCCGATGGCTTTCTTGCGCCTGCCCTCGGTGTGGCTGTGCTTCTCGTTCTTCTTCTTCTCGACGGCAGCCCTGAGCGCAATCCAGAGCTTCGCCAGCCCGGCCTTGCAGCAGATGTTCGGTCTGCCCGGGACCATCACGGCCTTCGTCGTGACCGGCTACATGCTCTGCGGTGCGGCCGGCATGCTGGTGGGCGGCTTCTGGGTGGCACGCTCGGCTTCGCTGGAGCGCAATATCGGCTTCGCGATGGCCGGCTCGGCCGCCTTGTTGCTGCTGGCCGGTTCGGGTTGGCTGCCGGGGCTGGCGACCGCCGGCATCGCCGCGCTCGCCGGCTTCGGCACTGGCTTGGCTGGCCCATCGCGCGACATGCTGATCAAGCGTGCCGCGCCGCCCGGGGCCACCGGCCGTGTTTACGGCACCGTGTATTCGGGTCTGGACGTGGGTTTCGCGCTGGCAGCTCCGGTCTTCGGCGCGTTGCTGGACCACGGTCGTGCAAACGACGTGTTCTATGGGGCTGCCCTGGCTCTGATGCTGGGCATCGGCGCCGCCAGCCTGGTCGGCCTTGCGCGCCGGAGACATCCCGCCTAGGCGCGCGCAGCGTCGCCACCTATCAAGTGGCGTGCGCGGATCCGGCTTTGCCGGTCCGCTGCGCGAGCCCCCTCGGGGGCAGCCCCCGGGAGGGGGCGTGGGGGCCTCACTGTCCCGAGCTACAGTGGCGCGCATGCCTGAATCCACCTCTTCGCGCCTCGCCGGCCATGCGCTGGTCGAGGCGCTCGTCGCCCAGGGTGTCGACACCGTTTTTGGCGTGCCCGGCGAAAGCTACCTCGCCGTGCTCGACGGCTTTCACGAGCACCGCGAGCAGATCCGCTTCATTGCCTGTCGGCAGGAGGGCGGCGCCGCCTTCATGGCCGACGCCCATGCGCGCCTGACCGGCCGGCCCGCCGTCTGCTGTGTGACGAGAGGCCCCGGCGCCACCAACGCGGCGATCGGCGTGCATACCGCGTTCCAGGACAGCGTGCCGCTGATCCTGCTGGTCGGCCAGGTGGCGTCGGACCAGCGTGACCGCGAAGCTTTCCAGGAGCTGGACTACCGCCAGGTCTTCGGCCCCGGCACGCTCGGCATGGCCAAGTGGGTGGCCGAGGTGCACGACGCGAACCGCCTGCCCGAATACATCGCCAGGGCCTTTCACGTCGCGATGCAAGGCCGCCCCGGCCCGGTGGTGCTGGCGCTGCCGGAAGACCTGCTGACCACGCCGACGGCAGCGCCTGTGCTGCCCCGTGCCGAACCTGCCGAAGCCTGGCCCGCACCCGGCGCCTTGCGCGACCTGCGCACCAAGCTGCTGGCAGCCAAGCGGCCGTTCATGATCGTCGGAGGCCACGGCTGGACTCGCGACAGCGCGCTGGCCTTGCAGCGCTTTGCCGAGAACTGGCAGCTGCCGGTCGGCTGCGCCTTCCGCTACCAGGACACCTTTGACAACCAGCATCCGCAGTACGCCGGCGACGTGGGCATCGCGATCAATGCCGCGCTGGCGAAACGCATCCGCGACGAGGCCGATCTGGTCATTGCAGTCGGCGTGCGCCTGGGCGAGATGACGACCAGCGGCTACACGTTGCTGACTCCGCCGCGGCCGCGCCAAGTGCTGGCGCACCTGCACCCCGGCGCCGAAGAACTCGGCCGTGTTTACGCACCGGACATCGCGTTGCAGGCGTCGCTCAGCTGTGCTGGCAAAGCGCTGGAAACCTTGGCGGCGCCGCCCGAACTGCCGTGGGGCGAGTGGACGGCATCAGCCCACGCCGACTACGAAGCCAACCGCGAACACCCGTCGGTCGAGCCGTTGGACATGGCGGTGGTGATCAAGACCATCGAGCGCATGGCGCCCGCCGACACCATCTACACCAACGGCGCCGGCAACTATGCCGGCTGGCTGCACCGCTACCTGCGCTACCGCGGGCTGGCACTGGCCGGCAAGACGCAACTTGCCCCGACCGCGGGCTCGATGGGCTACGGCCTGCCCGCCGCCGTGGCCGCGAGCCTGACGCAGCCGCATCGCCTGGCGATCAACCTGACCGGTGACGGCGACTTCCTGATGAACGGGCAGGAGCTGGCGACCGCCAGCGCGTATGGTGCAACCAAGCTGATCAGCATCGTGGTCGACAACGCGACCTACGGCACCATCCGCATGCACCAGGAGCGCGAGTACCCCGGCCGCGTCAGCGGCACCTACCTGGCGAATCCCGACTTCGCCGCACTCGCCCGTGCCTATGGCTGGC
>NZ_JBFUGE010000314.1:0-7199 GCF_056403075.1 Ideonella sp. P3_A4
GCTGCCTGGTTCGCATGCAGCACGCAGGCGTCGGCCGCATCGACCAGCCAGGCCGGGTCGTCCAGGCTGTCGATCAGCTCGGCCCTGGCGCTCGCCTGGCCGGTGAGCCAGGCGATGCCTGCATCGGCGCCGCTCATCACAGCTGCTCTTCGACTGTCGGCGTGGCCGACACGTCGAAAAAGTAGGCGACGCGCTGGCGCGGGGCCAGCACCTCGGCGGCGCGCGCCGGCAATTGGGTCGGCCGCAGGCTGCGGCGAATGCCCAGGTCGGGGCAGTCTTCGAGGTTCAGGTGCTGGCCATGCGAACGTGCCGGATCGTGCACGCGCACCTGCGGCTTCAGCGGCCGAGCCGAGTTGACCGAGGTGACCATCGCGTAGCGGTCGTCCGACAGCTGCACCAGCGAACCGGGCGGGTAGATGCCCATCATGTGGATGAAGCCGTTCAGGATCGTCGCGTCGAACTTGTTGCGCGACTGCGCGAACATGCGCGAGAGGRCTTCGTGCGGCGTCAGCGACTTCGACGGCGTCGCCGCGTTGCACAGGTTGTCGTAGTAGTTGACCAGCGACACGATGCGTGCGCCGACCGACATGCGCTCGGACGTCACGCCCTTGGGAAAGCCGGTGCCGTCGGCCAATTCGTGGTGCTGGGCCACGATCAGCAGCGCGCCGGGTGCGAGGCTCATCCGGCGACCCTGGGTGATGCCGTGGCCGACGTGGTCGCGGTACAGCGAGGCTTCGGCGCTGGTGAAATCGTCGTGCGGCAGGCGCATGCGATCGGGCAGCGACAGCTTGCCCATGTCGTGCAGCAAGGAGCCGGCACCCAGGTCGGCCATCTCGGGCTCGGGCATCTTCAGCGCACGGGCCAGCAGCAGCGAGACGACGGTCACGTTGATCGCGTGGGCCGAATGGCGGTCGCCGCTGGGCTCACCCAGCACGCGCACGCACAGCTCGGCATCGATCAGCATCTTGTCGAGCAAGGCCCGGGTCAGCGCCTGCGCGCCATCGCGTGCACGCTCGGGCTCGCCGGCCAGCGCATCGTTGACGCGGCGCAGGTCGCGGCAGGCTTCCTGGTACTGGCGCTCGCACACGCGCAGCGCGGCGGCTTCAGCCTCGGCCCGCGCCTCGGCTTGGCGGCGCGCGCGTGCGGCCGGGTCTTCGGCTGGCGTGATCACGACGATCGGCTCGACCGCCGCGCCGGCCGGGTCGGTGTCCGCCGCGTTGGTGGCATCGACGGCAGCGGCTTCGGTCTGCAAGTCGCTGCGATCGGGGCTCCAGCGCAGTTTTCGCAGGCCGAGCGAGCGTATCGTGTCGATCTGTTCGGCGCTGCTGATCTTGAAGCTCGACAACGGAAAGGGGTGCGACATCCACCCCCCGTCGAGGTGGATGAACATGCCGACTCGCAAGTCCTGCGGTTCAACGGTGTTGGTCATGTCGCAAAGTCCCTGAGTGTTTCCTGGCCCATGCCGGCCGACGCCAAGGCGTCAGGCTGACGGGGGCCCTCCGTCACAACATCGGCACCGCGTCCGGTCAACTTGAGCGGCATGGGCATTGACCCCTCACACCGCTTGCACCCGCACGCGCTAGCATCGCGCCAACGTTTTTTCACCCTTTTGGCCCAACCTGCCGTGCCGGCCTCGCGCCGGCCCGCACCACTCACCGACCACCATGACCCACGCCTACATCTGCGACGCGATCCGCACCCCTTTCGGCCGCTACGGCGGAGCCCTGTCGCCGGTGCGTGCCGACGACCTCGGCGCGGTGCCGATCCGCGCGCTGATGGCGCGCCACCCGAACCTGGACTGGGCCGCTGTCGACGACGTGCTCTACGGCTGCGCCAACCAGGCCGGCGAGGACAACCGCAACGTGGCCCGCATGGCCGCGCTGCTGGCCGGGTTGCCGGTGGCTGTGGCGGGCAGCACGATCAACCGCTTGTGCGGCTCGGGGCTGGACGCTGTCGGCTCAGCCGCCCGTGCGATCCGCGCCGGCGAGGCCGAGCTGATGATCGCCGGCGGCGTTGAAAGCATGAGCCGCGCGCCGTTCGTGATGCCCAAGGCGACGAGCGCGTTTTCACGCGAGCACGCGGTCTACGACACCACCATCGGCTGGCGCTTCATCAACCCGCTGATGAAGGCCCAGTTCGGCGTCGACTCGATGCCCGAGACGGCCGAAAACGTGGCAGCCGACTTCGGCATCTCGCGCCAGGACCAGGACAAGATGGCGCTGGCCTCGCAGCGCAAGGCGGTGGCGGCACAGCAGCGCGGCTTCTTCGACGCCGAGATCACGCCGGTGGCGATCACGCCGAAAAAGGGCGATCCGGTCATCGTCAACAAGGACGAGCACCCGCGCGAGACCTCGCTCGAATCGCTGGCCAAGCTGAAGGGCGTGGTCAGGCCGGACGGCACCGTGACGGCCGGCAACGCCTCGGGCGTCAACGACGGCGCCTGCGCGCTGCTGCTGGCCGGCGAAGCTGCCGCTGCGCGCCACGGGCTGACGCCGCGCGCCCGCGTGGTCGCGATGGCCACCGCCGGCGTGCCGCCGCGCATCATGGGCATCGGCCCGGCACCGGCGACACGCAAGGTGCTGGCGCTGGCCGGGCTGTCGCTGTCGCAGATCGATGTGATCGAGTTGAACGAAGCCTTCGCGGCCCAAGGCCTGGCGGTGCTGCGCCAGCTCGACATCACCGACGACGACCCGCGCGTGAACCCGAACGGCGGCGCGATCGCACTCGGCCACCCGCTTGGCGCCTCGGGCGCGCGGCTGGTGACGACCGCGATCAATCAGCTGCACGCCACCGGCGGCAAGCGCGCACTGTGCACGATGTGCATCGGCGTCGGCCAGGGCATCGCCCTGATCCTCGAACGGGTCTGACGCGGCCGGGTCAGCTCTGAGCGGTGCTGGCCGGCGCCGTTTCGGCCGGCTTGACGGCCGGGGCGGCAATKGTCGTTGGTTCGCCCAGGTCGGCCAGCAACTCGTCGACCGGCAGCGTCAGTGAGCCGGACGGCGGCTGCGCGGTGTGGTTCAGCTGGTCGACCGGCTTCGGCCGGGCCAGCAGGAAGCCCTGGAACTCGTCGCAGCCCTGGGCCCGCAACGCGTCCAGCTGCGGCTGGGTTTCAACGCCCTCGGCGTTGACGCGGATCTCGAGCGAGTGCGCCAGCGAGATGATGGACTTGACGATCAGGTTCACCTTCTCGTCGCTGCCCAGGTGCTGGGTGAAGGCGCGGTCGATCTTGACCTTGTCGAATGGGAAGCGCCACAGGTAGGCCAGGCTCGAGTAGCCGGTGCCGAAGTCGTCCATCGCGATCGACACGCCCATCGCCGACAGCACCCGCAGCGTGCCCAGCACCTGTTCGGTGTTGCTCATCAGCAGCGATTCGGTGATCTCGATCTCCAGCCGCGTCGCCGGCAGGCCGGCGTCGTCCAGCGTCTTGGCGATCAACTCGACCAGGTCGTCGTGGCGGAACTGCGCAGCCGACAGGTTGACCGCCACCGCCAGGTGATCGGGCCAGGTGGCGGCCTGGGCGCAAGCGGTGCGCAGCACCCAGCGGCCGAGCGGGCCGATCAGACCGGTGTCTTCGGCCAGCGGAATGAACTCGGCCGGTGAGACCGGGCCGCGCACCGGGTGGTGCCAGCGCAGCAGCGCTTCGTAGCCGGTCAGCGTGCGGCCATCGGAGCCCCACAGCGCCTGGTAGTTCAGGCTCAGCTGGGTGCCGCTGCCAATCGCCTCACGCAGGTCGCGCGTCAGCTGGCGCCGGGTTTCGAGCTTCTCGTCGAGCGACGCGTCGTAGAAGCTGAAGGTCGAGCGGCCCGAAGCCTTGGCGCGGTAGAGCGCGAGGTCGGCCTTGTGCATCAGGTCTTCGTCGTTGTCGGAGTCGGTGCCGAAGATCGCCGCGCCGGCGCTGCAGCCGCAGATCACCGTCTGCCCACCCAACTCGTACGGCTGGCCGAGCGATTCGACCACCCGTTCGGCCAGGCGCGTCACTGCGTCGGGGCCGTCGACGCCGGTCTGCAGCAGCGCGAATTCGTCGCCGCCCAGGCGGGCCACCACGTCGCCGTGACGCACCAGGTCACGCAGGCGCGCAGCCACCTGGCGCAGCACCTCGTCGCCAGCGGCGTGGCCCAGGCTGTCGTTGATTTCCTTGAAGCGGTCCAGGTCGATGCACAGCACCGCGAAGTTGGGCCCGCCGCAGGTTTGGCGCCAGGCGGCCTGGCGCAGGCTTTCGCCAAAGCTGGCACGGTTGAGCGAGCCCGACAGCGGATCGTGCCGCGCCAGGTAACGCATGCGCTCGTCGGCCAGGCGGTCGCGCCGCCATTGGCGCCAGACCACGGCACCGACGATCGCACCGGCCACCGCCAGCATCGCGAACACCGTGGCCGCCACGCGCATGAAGGCCTGGTTGATGCGCCGCTCGCGCTCGACCTGGTCGACGTAGACCTCGACCACACCCATCACCCGGCCTGCGCGCAGCACCGGCACGTAAGCCTCGCTGTAGATGGCCGGCCGGTCGCCGTGGGCGTCGCGTTGCAGCTCGATCACCGGTGCGCCGCCGAGCACCAGCTTGCGCACGTCGTCATCGCCTTCGCCGGCATCTTCCTCGTCCTCGTCGGACAAGGCCGTGGTGGGCATCAGTTCATCGGACGCCAGCACCGGGTGACCGGCACGATCGTAGAGCTTGAAACGGAACACCTCCTGCACCTGCAGGAAGTTGCGCAGCTGGGTGCGTGCGGCCTCGCTGGCGCCGCGGCCTTCGAAAGTCGCGTCGAGGTCGGGCACCGAGGCTTCGACCAGCCGAGCCCAGGCCAACGCCGATTGCTCGGCATCGCGCTCGAGCAGGTAGCCGGCGCTGCCGCGCATCAGCACGGCCAGCAGCACGCCGGCCAGACCGAGACCGACCAGGCAAGGCAGCAGCAATCGCCACTGGTTGGACAGAAATTTCATCGATGGCTCTTTCAACACCCGGACCGGCGATCGAGCCCGCGTGTGTGGAACAACGACCCGCGCCGCTGGTTTGGCGCGCTCATCGATCAGTTTTCGGCCCCGATCGGTGCGGGTTGAGGGTGACGTTGACGCCGTTGGCGTGGCGTTCGCCGCGGATTCGGGCGTGACGCACCCTCAAGTCAAGGCGCGGTGCGGTCAGCCCTGGTGCGCGCGGCGGCGCCAGGCGGTGGGCGACAGGCCGCATAAACGCTGGAAAAACCGCGTGAAGTAGCCCGGGTCGGCAAAGCCGAGGTCCATGCCGATGCGCTTGACGCTCTGGTTCGTGTAGGCCAGCTGGCGCTGCGCCTCCAGCGCCAGGCGGGCGTGCAGCAGGTCCAACGCACCCTTGCCCAGCTGGGCCTGGCAGATGCGGTTGAGCTGGGTCGCGCTGATGCCCAGCTCGGCCGCCAACGACGCAACGCTGGGCTGCAGCCGAAAACGGGCGTCGACCAGCGCCCGGTAGCGCGCCAGATGCGCCGGTGCGCCAGCCGCCGCGCCATCCGCCGGCCCAGGCCAAGCCCGCGCCAGCGCGAGCATCAGGCGGGCCAACTCGGCATCGATCGCAGCATGGCGCCAGCGCTGGTGCCCAATGAATTCGGCTGCCAGCGCGATCACGGCATCGGCCACCGGGGTCGGCTCGCCGAGCGCGCGGGGCGCTGCGTCGGGGCCCCAGCCCAGCACACCCGGCCGCTCGAACAGCGGCCACAGCCCTGGCTCGGGCGCCAGCAGCTGGCGCACATGCGGCTCCTGCACCGTGACGACCCAACCGTCGATGCCCGCTTCGAAGGTGAAGCCATGCGCCGTCGCGGCCGGCACGGTCACCGCGGCCGGGCCAACCAGCCGGCTGAGCTGGCCATCGACCTGGGCTTCCGCGCGGCCCTTAGCGATGTACAGAATTTGAAACAGCAGTTCGTGCCGATGCGGCCGGATTTCCCACTCGTGCAGCCGGCTGCGCGACGAGATCGTCTCGATGTGCAGCTTCTCCCCCACCGCGGCATGACCGGGTTCGCCATAGAGCTGGTAGGCCGGCAGTGCGGCTGCCGCGCGGCGGCCTTGGGGTGACGAAGCCATGTTCGAATTGTGCAAGGTTTGGCCGCAATCCTCCATTGATGCCACCGCCAGGCGGGCCTACGCTGGCGGTGTTGTTGAGGTGGTGGAGGGAAAATCCATGCGAACCCAGGTCGCAATCATTGGCGCCGGCCCGGCCGGGCTGTTGTTGGGCGCGTTGTTGTACCGGCAAGGCATCGACCACGTGATCGTCGAGCGGCAGACGCCAGAGTACGTGCTGAGCCGCATCCGCGCCGGCGTGCTGGAGCAGGTGACCGTCGACCTGTTGGACGAAGCCGGCGTGGGCGAACGCATGCACCGCGAAGGCCTGCCGCACGACGGCTTCTCGCTCTGTTTCGACGACCGCCATCACCGCATCGACCTGCATGCACTGACCGGTCAGCGGGTCATGGTCTACGGCCAGACCGAGGTCACGCGCGACCTGATGGAGGCGCGCCGCGGCGCTGGGCTGACGACCATCTACGCAGCCGAGAACGTGCACCCCGAGGGCTTCAACGGTGACACGCCATCGCTGCGTTACGCGCTGGACGGCGCGCCGCACAAGATCGAGGCCGACTTCATCGTCGGCTGTGACGGCTTCCACGGCGTGGCCCGCGCCAGCGTGCCGGCCAAGGCGATCCAGACCTATGAAAAGGTCTACCCCTTCGGCTGGCTCGGCGTGCTGGCCGATGTGCCGCCGGTGCATGACGAGCTGATCTACGCCAACCACCCCCGCGGCTTCGCGCTGTGCAGCATGCGCAGCAAGACCCGCGTGCGCTACTACGTGCAATGCTCACTCGACGATCACGTCGAAGATTGGAGCGACGAACGCTTCTTCGCCGAGCTGAAGCGCCGCTTGCCCGAAGCCGACGCGGCGCGAATGATCGAAGGCCCGTCGATCGAGAAGAGCATCGCGCCGCTGCGCAGCTTCGTCGCCGAGCCGATGCGCTTCGGCCGCCTGTTCCTCGCCGGCGACGCGGCCCACATCGTGCCGCCGACAGGTGCCAAGGGCCTGAACCTGGCCGCCTCCGACGTCGGCATGCTCAGCCGCGCRCTGGCCGAGCACTACCGCGGTTCTGACGCGGGCATCGACAGCTACTCACAGCGTGCATTGGCCCGCGTCTGGAAAGCCGAGCGTTTCTCGTGGTGGTTCACCTCGCTGATGCACCGCTTCCCCG
>NZ_JBFUGE010000315.1:0-7187 GCF_056403075.1 Ideonella sp. P3_A4
GCTGCCGTCAGGACGCATCAGCAGCGTCTTGTTGCGGTCCGAGCGCTGGGTGTAACCACCGACCAGGTCGACATACTCGTCGACGCCATAGTTGGGCGTGTAGACCAGCGTGTTGGCGAAGGTGACCTCGCCGCTGACCGACACCAGGTTGCTGCGCTCGGGCAGGCGGACGACGTCACCGTCTTCCATCACCGTCTCTGGCGACTGCTCTTTGCTGGCCAGCACGACCTGGCCCTTGGGCACGATGGCGCGCGCGCGCTCGACGAACTGCAGAATCAGCTCGGCTTCGGTCTTGCGCAGGGTGGCTTCTTCCATCGTCGACGAGCGGCCGGTCAGCGCCGTCACTTCGAGGCCGCGCAATGTCTGGTCCAGGCTTTCCTTCTGCTTGGCGGCCACCGATAGGCGGTACAGCTGCAGGGCGTCCATGTTGGCTTGCGGCGCCGGCTTCAGGCGGGCGATCACGTCCTTCAGGCGCGAGCCATAGGGCATCACGAACGAACGCTCGCCGAGGTGAGCGCCATCGATGCGCACCAGGATGGTGGCAGGGTACTTGTCGGCGGTCACACCGACCGTGTCACCGGCCTGGATGACGACGTCGGCGGCCTTCTCGATCGGGTGGTATTCGCTGCGACGCTCGGCACCGATCGAACGCACGATGCTGATGTGGGTGGCGTTCGGGTTCGGCTGCGCGAGCGTCATCAGCTCGGCCGCCGTGATCTGCGGCTTGTTCAGCTCGAACTGGTACGGGTTCAGCACTTCACCCGAGACCACCACCGCATGGCGGCGCGGCGGCACGACGATGGTGTCACCGTCCTGCAGCTGCAGCGCCTCGATCTCGCCCTTCAGCAGGAACTTGTACAGGTCGATGCGTGCGCGCAGCTTGCCGTTGCGCATCACGTCCACCGCCAGGTAGCTGCCACGGTCCGGGTCGATGCCGGCAGCGCGGTCGATGTAGTACAGCACCGAGTCGGAAGACAAGCCGCCGTACAGGCCCGGGGCACGCACGAAGCCGGTCACGTAGACCTTCACCGGCTGGGCGGCTTGGAGCGTGGCGTAGACGCCGACGTTGGCGCGGAAGACCTTCTTGACTGCGTTGTCGACGAGCTGGTTCAGATCGCCGTTGCGCACGCCGGTCACCTTCACCGGGCCGACGTTCGGGATGAAAATGTTGCCTTGCGCGTCGATCGGCTGCACCGCCTCGTAGGCAATCGCGCCCCACAGGCGCACGAGCACGTTGTCTCCCACCGCCAGCTGATAGTCCGGGTTGAAGCCACTGAAGGTCACGGCGCCGAAGCGGCCGCTGAACATTTGTGAGCCGAAGACGATCGGCTTGGCGCCGATGGTGGAGCTCGGGGTCGGCGGCAGCGGCGCGGTAGGCGCGGGCGGCGCCACGACCGGTGCGCCCACGGGAACCGGCGCTTGCGGCTGGGCCGAAGTGCCTGCCGTCGGAACGCCCGTGTTGGGCGTCGGCGGCGTCGTCGTCGTGGTACCTGAAGTCGTCGGCGGGACACCGCCGGTCTGCGGCTGTGTCTGCGCAACGGCCATGGTGACCAGGGCACTCAGGCTCAGGGCCGCGATGAGAGCGCGTGGAAGGGTACGGTTCATGGCGTTCAGTCCTGATGTTCCTGGATGGTGGCGACGATCAACCGGACCACTGAATAGAGGATGGCGCACAGCGCAAGCAAGGTGAGCAGGTTGTAGATGCGGCGAGGGTACTCCGCCGACTGGGCCTTGATCGGCGCTTCGACGATAACCAGGCTTTTCAGCTTGCGGGCCGCCTCCAGGCGGGCCGCCTCCAGAGCCCCATTGGCTGCCTTGTACTGGTCTTCCGCAATCGTGGCGTTCAGCAGCAGTTCCTGGTACTGGGTGTTCAAGGTTCCCAGGCGGTCGCCCGACACGCCGCTGGTGGTCCGCGCCTTCTCCGCGTCCAGCTGAGCACGATTGGCCGCCACCTGCTGCTTCAAGGTCACGATCTGCGGCGCATCCGGCTGCATGAAGGCCAGCTTGCTCTTCAGGTCAGCCTCCAGCCGCGCGACGGTGGCTTGCAGTTCGGCGGTCAACGCTGACGCCGCGCTCGACTGGGCGATCGGGTCGAGGATCTTGTTGACCGTCTGGAACTCGACCAGCTTGGCTTTGGCCGCTTGCCACTTGAGCGCTGCCGCGTCGTATTCACCTTTGGAAAACTGCATCTGCTCGGCAGCGATGCGATGCGAGAACTCGTTGACGAAACGTTCAGCCGAATCCAGGATGGCCCGGTTCAGCTTTTCAGCCATCTCGGGGTCGAAGCCCTGGGTGCGGATCGTCAGCAGGCCGTTCACGTCGCTGAACTCCAGCTCGACGCGGGAACGGTAGTACTTGAAGAACCATTCCGCACTGGTGCTAGGCCAAAGCCGGTAAAAGATGTCGGCTCGAGGCTGCTCGAAGTGCTCGCGCAGCTTCAGCCGCTTGTCCAACTCCTGCGCCAGCGTCACCGAATGCACGTAGTCCATCACGTACAAGGTGTCCTGCCAGCCCAGCAGGCCGGCACCGGTACCCAGCGAGATGGCGCCTGCGCCCGAGGAGCTGACGAGCGCCGACTGCACCGCAATCATCGATTCGCTGGTGTAGCGGTCCGAGGCGATCACGGTGTAGTAGACGAGCCCCAGCGCCATCGGCAGGGCAATCAAGGCCAGCTTGAGCCGGCGGGGCGTGAATGCAGATGCCTTCATGGTTGCGTTGCCTTGAGTAATTCCTGGAAGGCCGCGAGACCCTCGTCAACATCGTCGTACACCGAAGCATGGCCGTTGTGGATGAACACGACGGTGCTGCAAAGGTCCTTGATGTCCTTGTGGTTGTGCGACACCAGGATCACGCCGGCGCCCGCCAGCTTCTCCCGGAACACGGCGCCGGCCTTCTTGCGGAAGATCGGGTCGCCCACCGCCATGACCTCGTCGATCAGGTAGTAGTCGAAGTCGAAGGCCATGCTCATGCCGAATGCCACGCGCGACCTCATGCCAGGCGAGTAGGTGCGCATCGGCAGGTCGAAATAGTTGCCGATCTCGGCAAACCTCTCGACGTATTCGATCTTCTCGCGCTTTTCGGGGCCGGTCGCGCCGAACACCCGGCAGACGAAGCGCACATTGTCGCGTGCGCTCAGCGAGCCCTGGAAACCACTGCCCAGGCCCACCGGCCACGAGATGCGCTCGTTGGTGACGACCTCGCCGCGGTCGGGGGAATCGAGCCCGGCCAGCAGATTCAGCAGCGTGGACTTGCCGGCGCCGTTGCGGCCAATCAGGCCGACACCCGAGCCGCTCGGCAGGGTGAAGTTCAGGTCCTTGAAGACGTACTTCCGACCGTGCGGGGTCGGGTACGACTTGGTGAGGTTGTGCAGCTCGATCATCGCAGCGCGCTCACGACCGCAGCAGCACGCGCTGCCGGTTGACGAAGAACAGTGACACGCCGAGGAACAGCAGGGCCAGGCCCACTGCCAGCGGGTACTCGAGGTTGACGCCCATCAGCGGGTGATAGGTCGGGAAGAAGGCCCAGCGCGACAGCTCGACCAGGTGCAGCAAGGGGTTCCACAGCAGGATCTGGATCACCAAAGGCGGGAAGGTCGTGATCGGGATCAGCACACCTGAGGTGATGTACAGCGGGAACGAGGTCAATTGCAGGAATGTGTTGATGGCCGGGAACTTCTTCACGGCGACGGCCGACATCAACCCCGCCCCGACGCCCCAGATGATGAAGACCGAGACGACACCCAGGTACTCCAGCGGCTTGTCCGGCACCCAGCGGTAATCCATCCAGGCGAAGATCAGCTGGAAGGCGACGAAGATCATCGTGTACATCACGACTTCCATGATCGTTCGCGCGGCCATCGCATCGGCCGGCTTGACCTGCCGGTAGCCGAACAGGCCGGCGTTGGCATCGACCGCGCTCATCATTCGAAACCAGATGTTGCGGAAGATGAAGAACGGGATCGCTGCGACGACCAAGTAGACCGCCGTGTCGATCATCACCCCGACGGTGCGCTGCCGAACGACGACGCGCAGGACCAGCATCGTCGCGATGTTGGCCATCGGTTCGAACAGGACCCAGAACAGGCCGACCAAGCGGTTGCCAAAGCGCGTCTTCAACTCGCGCAAGATGAGCGCGAAGACGACGGCCTTCTCAATCTGCCAGGAGCTGCGTTTCATGGTCGGGGTTGGGCGTTGCCGGTCGGGCGCGCCGGCAAAGCGGGAACTCTATCCGACGCGACAGGGGGGGTCCCCAGCAGTCTGTCAGCAAGTATCAGCACAAATCCCTCCGCGGCCGGCCCCAGGCCAGCACCGGGTGCCTTGTCGTTCGCGCCGCCATTGTGCCCCGTGCCGGGACTGGAGCCCTCCACGAATTGGGGGGCGGGTGTCGGCGGCGCGGCGCGCGCGCCACAAACGACCATGTTCTGCGGCTCCAAGCCGTTGGTGACGCGACGGACAATGCGCCGCGCGCCGTCATGAACATCCTCTTCATCCACCAGAATTTCCCCGGCCAGTTTCGCCATCTGGCGCCGGCCCTGGCTGCAGCGGGCCACCGTGTCGACGCGCTGGCCATGCACCAACGGCCACCGCCACGCGGCGTCATCCAGCATGTCTACGGCGTGCAACGACGACCGGGCAAGGATGTTCATCCGCTGCTGCGCGAAGCCGAAGCCAAGGTCTTGCGGGCCGAGGCCTGCGCGGCGGCCATGCTGCAACTGGCCAAGGGCGGCTACTGGCCGGACCTGGTGATCACCAATCCCGGCTGGGGTGAGGCGCTGTTCGTCAAGGACGTTTTCCCGGGCACCAAGCTGGTCAGCCTGCTCGAATTCTTCCACGGCACGCCGGACGGCGACTTCGGCTTCGACCCCGAGTTCTCCGCGCCATCGATCGAAGCGCGAATGAAACACCGGTTGAAGAACCTCGCCTTGATCGAATCGCTGCTGGCGATGGACCATGGCGTCGCGCCGACCGCTTGGCAGGCGTCGCGCCTGCCGGCCGAGTACCGCCCGCGGGTCGACGTGATCTTCGATGGCATCGACACCACCCATGTGCGGCCCGACCCGGCTGCACGCTTCACACATGYCAGCGTGCCGGTCGAACTGTCCGCAGGCGACCCGGTGGTGACCTTTGTCAACCGCAACCTGGAGCCCTACCGTGGCTACCATGTGTTCATGCGCGCCCTGCCTGACATCCAGCGTCGCTTGCCGGACGCTCGCGTGCTGCTGGTCGGGGCGGACGGGGTCAGCTACGGCGCCGCCGCGCCGGCCGGCACCACCTGGAAGCAGCGATTCCTGGATGAAGTGGCGGGCGACCTGGACCTGAGCCGCGTCCACTTCCTCGGCCAGCTGCCGTATGCCCAGTACCTGAAGCTGCTGCAGGTGTCAGCCGCACATGTCTACCTGACCTACCCGTTCGTGCTGTCCTGGAGCTGCCTCGAAGCGATGAGCGCCGGCTGCCACGTGATCGGCAGCCGCACTGCGCCGGTGCAGGATTACGTCGAGGACGGCGTCAACGGCAGCCTGTTCGACTTCTTCGACCAACAAACACTGGCCGCTCTGGTTGAAGAAGCCGTGCGCAACCGAGCCGCCTACGCAGGCCTGCGCGAAGCAGCCCGACGGACGGTGGTCGAGCGCTGCGATCTGCAGCGAGTCTGCCTGCCGCAGTGGCGCACGATGCTGTCGACACTGATGGAGCAGCCGGTATGACCCACGGCGGTCGCCATCAAGGGGCGGGCTGATGTGGCGTCGCCTGCTCGGCAGCCAGGCCCGCGTGGTTCCGCCGGTCGGCACGCCGGCCGACGCCGCCGGCGCGCGCCGCCTGCTGGTCCTGGAAGAAGGTGCCACGCCAAGCGGCGACTACATCCTGGCACCATTTCTGGCGACGCTGGGCCCGCCGGTCCTGCGGCTCGATGCGCGTCTGCCGCCGCATACCGGCCAGATCGAGCCTGGTGACTTCGTCGTCGTGCAACGTTATCTGCACTCACCGTGGCGCCACGCGATCGAACGCCAACGGCACGAGCTCGCCGGGCTGGCCTGGTTTCTTGATGACGACCTGCTGGACCCGGCTGCGCTGGCTGAACTGGCCGGCCCCTACGCCCGCAAGATCCACCAGCTGGCACTGTCACAACGGCCCTGGTTCGAGCAGATGGGCAGCCAGTGGTGGGTCGCCACGGAAGCTCTGGCCAGCAAGTACGCCGAAGCCCGGCCAACCGTGCTGCCGCTGGCGCCGCCCCGCCGCTTGGTCGAGCCCGAGGCCGCAGTGCGCATCGTTTATCACGGCACCGCATCGCACCAGCGCGAGATCGAGTGGTTGCACGGCGTGATGGCCGAGGTGCAGCAGCGCTGCGCCCACACCCGCTTCGAACTGTTCGGCGAGCTTCCGGTGAACCGGCGTTTTCGTGACCTGCCGCGCGTCGCGGTGCTGCACCCGATGCGTTGGGAAAGCTACCTGGCCCACACCGCTGGTCAAGCGGCCGACATCGGCCTGGCCCCGCTGCTGCCGGGCATCTTCAACGCCGCACGCGGGCCGGTCAAGTTCATCGACTACACCCGCCAAGGCGCGCTGGGGCTGTACAGCAAGGTGCCGCCTTACGAGGGCTTCGTGTGCGACGGCATCGACGGCGTGCTGCTGCCCAATGAGCCCGCGGCCTGGGTCGAAGCCATCGTGCGCTGGGCTGGGGATGCCCCGGGGCGCACCAAACTCGTCGCCGCGGCGCGCGACCGCTTCGGTTGAAGGCGTTGCTCAGGTCTCGGGCAGCGCGCGCCGGTATTGCACCGCCTCGGCCACCGCCGCCACATTGACCTCGTCGGCCCCCGCCAGGTCGGCAATCGTGCGGGCCAGCTTCATCACCCGGTGCAGGCTGCGGCCTGACCAGCCCAGCCGACCGGCCACGGCTTGCAGGAACTGGGCTGCGGCGGGCTCAAGCCGGCACACGGCATCCAGCTCTCCAGCGGCGACCTCGCTGTTCGGCAGCGTCTGCCGCTGCACCTGCCGCTGCCGCGCGACGGCCACCCGCTCGGACACGCAGGCGCTGGTTTCGCCGTCGGCCGCGCCCATCAACGCCGCCGGCGTGATGGCGGGTACCTCGACCTGCATGTCGATGCGATCCAGCAGCGGGCCCGACAGCTTGCCCTGGTAGCGCAGCACCGCCTCGGGCGAGCAGCGGCAGTTCTTGCCCGTCGCCGCAAAAGC
>NZ_JBFUGE010000316.1:0-7163 GCF_056403075.1 Ideonella sp. P3_A4
ATCGCACAGCGGCTTCGAAAGACTCCTTTTCAGCCCCCCGAATTCAACGCATTGATCCGAGCGCTCGAACACGAGCGGGGGGCCGTGGACGACGCTCTTTGAACTTCAGGAGATCCGTATGAACGAAGATGACTTACCGCATCATTTTGCGCTTATCAAGGCGGGCCCTGACATGGGGTACGTAGTGGTCCCAGACACAATCAAGGTAAAGAAGAAAGCGAGGATCTTTTGGATCATTGATCCCGACCTCCCGGACGTGAAGTTCATTGGCTACGACGACGACTGCTTCTATCCAAGTGATTCATCGGCCGAAGTGTATTTCTCTGGCGTGAGGCGCCTCAACGAGCAGATGGTGATTGCAACGTTCAAGTGCGACACCGAGAAGAAAGACTTCAAATACAACCTGACAGTGTTCAATGGAGCCCTCAAGCATTTGATCGATCCCGTCATCCAGAATGACCCAACTGGTCCCCCGACCACTGATTAACTCAAAGACGGCAGTCCTGGCAGGGGAATGTGTTCGCGCGACGAGGTGATGAGCCATCTGCCGAACTCATCCCCACAGCGCCACCGCGGCGTCCTTCCGTGCTAGCCTGCCCGACCTGAGAACCGAACGCGGGCAGTTCAAGTATTCGGTCACTTTGGTGCATGAAGACAGGCAAGCGCTTTGTGGTTGGCTCGACCATCAGGAACGATTCGCCGATCTAGCGCGAAGCTCGCCTGCGGCGGCTAACAGCCATCAGAAAGCATGTAGCCAATCACACAGATCAGGTGATTGGCTTCAATGCAATGCAACGGGACTCAGAGCGGCAACGAGCAGCCCCTTTTGCCGCGAGCCGCCCTTTGCCTCAGCAAGCCGAGCTGAGCCGCGTGTAAATCACCGTCGTCCAGAAGCCTTCGCCAGGTGAGGTGCGCGGCCAGCTCTGGTTGTAGCCGGTCATCGTGTTGTCGTCGACGATGGTCAGGACATCGGCATAGGCCGCTGGGCCGCCCTGCTCGTAGCCGCGGCGCAGCACGACCCCGCCGGCCTCCTTCCACGTCCCGCGCATGACGCCCTCGACAGCGGTACCGTTCTTGCGGAAGCAGACGGTCGGGGCGTTGATGTACGCGCCGGTGACGAAGTCGTAGTGGGTGGTCTGCCACGAACCCGCCGGCGACGCTAGGACGCCTTGGGCCGACACGAGCGCGACGATGGCGGCTGCAAACTTGACATGGGTCTTCATAAGTCTCTCCTGCAATTGATGTGGATATGAACCGGCGCCAGCGTTCTGGCTCGCGCCGCCCGGAACCCGCTGCGGCGTGCCACGTTCGTGTTCCGTGCCGTCATCATTCCAAGCAGGAGAGATCCCGTCTGTCGCAAGAGCTTGCGACAGTGGGCGTGTCGGGTTCAGCGGACGAACAACGATGCACCCGCCGCGACCGACCGGTCGTTAGATCACGCAGGAACCCAGAGCTTGGGCAGTTGGCCCGGCAACGCGCGGAACACCGCGGACAACGCACCGCCGGTGACCAGCGCGGTCGCAGCTTCGATGTCGGGCGCCAGATAGCGATCGACCTCGATCGACGGGCATTTCGCACGCAGCAGCGCATGCGCCTGCTCCAGTGCCGCCGAGCTCTTCAGCGGACGCAGGAACTCGACGCCCTGCGCGGAAGCCAGCAGTTCGATGCCGATGATGTGCGCGACGTTCTGGATCATCGGTTGCAGCCGGCGCGCCGCGAAGGTGGCCATCGAGACGTGGTCTTCCTGGTTGGCCGAGGTCGGCAGGCTGTCGACGCTGGCCGGGTGCGCGAGGCTCTTGTTCTCGCTGGCCAGCGCGGCCGCCGTCACGTGGGCGATCATGAATCCGCTGTTCAGGCCGGCGTTGCTGGTCAGGAACGGCGGCAGGCGCGAGACGCCGGTGTCGATCAGCATCGCAATGCGGCGCTCGGCAATGGCGCCGACCTCGGCAATCGCGACCGCCATCGCATCGGCAGCCAGTGCCACCGGCTCGGCGTGGAAGTTGCCACCGCTGATCATCATCCCGTCGTCGGCGAAGACCAGCGGGTTGTCGGTGACGGCGTTGGCTTCGCGCACCAGCACCAGCGACGAATGGCGCAGCTGGTCCAGGCAGGCGCCGACCACCTGCGGCTGGCAGCGCAGGCAGTACGGGTCCTGCACCCGGTCGTCGCCTTCTTCATGGGACGCACGAATCGCGCTGCCCTTGAGCAGCGCGCGGTAGTACTGCGCCACGTCGATCTGGCCGGGCTGGCCACGCAGCTGGTGGATGCGCGGGTCGAACGGGCCGTCGCTGCCGCGGGCCGCATCGACAGTCAATGCACCGACGACCAGTGCCGACTCGAGCACCGGCTCAAAGCTCAAGAAGGCGTGCAGCGCGAGCGATGCGCTGGTCTGCGTGCCGTTGATCAGTGCCAGACCTTCCTTGGCTTCCAGCGTCAGCGGCTTGATACCGGCTTCGGCCAGCACCGGACCGGCCGGCACGCGCTTGCCACCCACCAGCATCTCGCCCTCGCCCAGCAGCGCCAGCGTCATGTGTGACAGCGGCGCCAGGTCGCCCGAAGCGCCGACCGAGCCCTGGCTCGGCACGTAAGGCGTCAGGCCGGCGTTGTAGGCGGCGATCAGTGTGTCAACCACCACCTGCCGCACACCCGAGGCGCCACGCGCCAGGCTGGCGGCCTTCAGCGCCAACATCAGACGCAGCACCGAAGGCGAGAGCGGCTCGCCGACGCCTACGGAGTGCGAGCGGATCAGGTTCAGCTGCAGCAGCGCCAGGTCAGTCGCGCTGATGCGCTGGTTGGCCAGCTTGCCGAAGCCGGTGTTGACGCCGTAGACCGGCGCGTCGCCGGCGGCCGCGGCCTGCACGATGGCGGCGCTGGCGGCGATGGCGGCCTTCGACGATTCGGCCAGCGCGATCTTCACGCCGCCGGTGTGGATGGCTTGCAGCTGTTCCAGCGTCAGTTGGCCGGGGGTCAGGGTGAGCATGGACATGATGGGGCGGTCCTCGGTTCTAAGATGGCTGGATGATGAAAACGTTTTTATCTGGCCTGGCGCTGGTCGGCGCCACAACCTTCGGATGGGCGGCCGACGTGCCGCCCTACAGCGCAGTCGCCGCGCCGGAATGGACGGCTTTGTTCGACGCGCCGTACGGCCTGAACGACGGCTGGAGCGGTGCCGACGGCGTCTACACCGTCCCGATGAATGGCGACGAGCGTTTCGGCAGCGGCGGCGCGACGAAGACGCTGATCCTGTTCTCGGACAGCTTCGTCGGCGGCGTGAACCCCGACGGCAGCCGCATCGGCGGCACGGTGATGGTCAACAACACCAGTGCGATGCTGACTGGTGCAACGCCCATCCCTTCGGCCTTGCAGTTCAACGTGCGGCGCGACGGCGCGGGCAAGGCCGTCTCGATGGTCTTGCCGACGCAGGCCGACCAGTGGTACTGGCCCGGCGACGCGCTGGTGTGGAAGGGCAAGGTGCGGATGTACGCGGCGCGCATGGCGCTCGGCGACGGCGGCGCCTTCAACTTCAAGCAGGTCGGCGTCGATCTGCTGACCACCTCGGCCAGCGACAGTGCGCCCTTCCTTGGTGTTTACAACCGGCTGAACCTGCCGCTGTTCGCGCCGCGCAACGGCAAGCTGGGCGAGATCGCCTTCGGCGTCGCGACGATGCCGCTGACCGTGCAGGCCGGCGCGCCGAACCCGGATGGCTTCCTCTACGTCTACGGCGTGCGCTCGGACGACTACAACAAGAAGCTGCTGGTCGCGCGTGTGCACCCCGACGCGATCACCAAGCCCGGCAGCTACCGCTTCTGGAACGGCACCACCTGGGTGACCGACATCAACGCCGCCGCACCGGTGGCCAACCGCATGGGCGCGGAGCTGAGCGTGACGCCGCTGCCCGACGGCCGCTTCATGGTCGTGCACCAATTGGACACCTTGAGCGGCACGGTGGCGGTGCGCTACGGCAGCTCGCCGGTCGGCCCCTTCGGCAAGCCGATTCCCGTCTGGCTTTGCCCCGAGGACAACCTGACGCCCAACACCTTCGTCTACGGCGCGAAGGCGCATCCGCATCTGTCGGCCCCGGGCGAGTTGCTGATCAGCTACCACGTCAATTCGTTCGACTTCTGGGAAAACTTCAGCGCCGGCGGCAAGGACATCTACCGCCCCCGCTTCATCAAGCTGCCGTTGTGACGACACCCGGCGCCGGGGTACCGGCGCCACCCTCCGAGAGGGTGCGCGGCCGCCTTGGGAGCGGCCCGGCGCCGGCCGCGATGCCGCCGCCGAGGTGACACCGCCGGGCGCCGGGTGCCTCATTTCACTTGACCATCGGCAGGTTCAAGCCCTGGGCCTTGGCGCAGGCCACCGCGTCTTCGTAGCCCGCATCAGCGTGGCGCATCACGCCGGTGCCTGGGTCGTTCCACAGCACGCGCTCGATGCGCTTGGCAGCCGCGTCGGTGCCGTCACAGACGATCACGACACCCGAATGCTGCGAGTAGCYCATGCCGACGCCGCCACCATGGTGCAGCGACACCCATGTCGCACCACCGGCGGTGTTCAGCAGCGCGTTGAGCAGCGGCCAGTCGGACACTGCGTCCGAGCCGTCCTTCATGCTTTCGGTTTCGCGGTTCGGGCTGGCGACCGAGCCTGAATCGAGGTGGTCGCGGCCGATCACGATCGGCGCCTTCAGTTCGCCCGACTTGACCATTTCGTTGAACGCCAGGCCGGCGCGGTGGCGCTCGCCCAGGCCGATCCAGCAGATGCGCGCCGGCAGGCCCTGGAAGGCAATGCGCTCACCGGCCATGTCGAGCCAACGGTGCAGGTGCTTGTCCTCGGGAAACAGCTCCTTCATCTTCGCGTCGGTCTTGCGGATGTCTTCCGGGTCACCGGACAGGGCGACCCAGCGGAACGGGCCCTTGCCTTGGCAGAACAGCGGCCGGATGTAGGCCGGCACGAAGCCCGGGAAGTCGAACGCGTTCTTCACGCCCTGGTCGAAAGCGACCTGGCGGATGTTGTTGCCGTAGTCGACGGTCGGGATACCCATCTGCTGGAAGGCCAGCATCGCTTGCACGTGCACAGCGCAGCCCTGCGCCGCTTCGTCGCGCAGCTTGGTGTGCTGCGAGGCATCGGCTTGTGCGGCTTTCCACTGGTCCACGCTCCAGCCCACCGGCAGGTAGCCGTTGACCAGGTCGTGGGCCGAGGTCTGGTCGGTCACCAGGTCGGGCTTGATGCTGCCGGCCTGGGCGCGCTTGACGAGCTCGGGCAGCACATCGGCCGCGTTGCCGAGCAGGCCGATCGAGATCGCCTTGCCTTCGGCGGTGTAGCGCTGGATGCGGGCCAGTGCGTCGTCCAGATCGGTGGCTTGTTCGTCGAGGTAGCGCGAGCGCAGGCGGAAGTCGATCCGCGACTGCTGGCATTCGATGTTCAGCGAGCAAGCGCCCGCAAACGTGGCGGCCAGCGGCTGTGCGCCACCCATGCCGCCCAGGCCGGCAGTGAGGATCCACTTGCCTTTGAGCGAGCCCCCGAAATGCTGGCGACCGGCTTCGACAAAGGTCTCGTAGGTGCCCTGCACGATGCCCTGGCTGCCGATGTAGATCCACGAGCCCGCCGTCATCTGGCCGTACATCATCAGGCCCTTGCGGTCGAGCTCGTGGAAGTGTTCCCAGGTGGCCCACTTCGGCACCAGGTTCGAGTTGGCCAGCAGCACACGCGGTGCATCGGCATGGGTGCGGAACACGCCGACCGGCTTGCCGCTCTGGATCAGCAGCGTCTCGTCTTCACCCAGCTTGCGCAGGCTTTCGAGGATGGTCTCGAAGCTGTCCCAGTCGCGTGCGGCTTTGCCGATGCCGCCATAAACCACCAGCGCATCAGGGTTCTCGGCCACCGCCGGGTCCAGGTTGTTCTGGATCATCCGGTAGGCGGCTTCGATCAGCCAGTTGCGGCAGTGCAGCGTGGTGCCGGTGGGCGCCTTCACGGGGCGGGCGGTGGCGCGGCGGGTGGGCTGGGACAGGTCGGTCATGGCGGGGCTCCTGGGCAGGCGGGCATGGCGGTGCAAGCACCAACTGGGGGCGAATCCTACTTGTCTAGACAAGTTTAGGCAAGTAGGATCTCGGCCCATGTCTTCCCCTGCCCCGGCGCCGCTCGCCAGCCTGGCGCCCTACGCGCAAGTCAAGCAATACCTCAAGGGCCGGCTGGCCGCCGGCGACTGGCCGCCTGGCGTGTTGATGCCCTCCGAGGCCGAGCTGGTCGCGCAGTTCGGGGTCAGCCGGATGACGGTCAACCGCGCGCTGCGCGAGCTGCAGGCCGAAGGGTTGATCGAGCGGGTGCAGGGTGTGGGCACCTTTGCGGCGCAGCTGCACAAGGTCTCATCAACCTTGACGCTGCGTGACCTGCACGAAGAGATCGCCGAGCGCGGCCACCACCATGAGGCCAAGGTCGTCGCGCAAGAAGAAGTTCGCGCTACCAACGGCCTGGCGGGCCAGTTGGGCCTGAAGCCCGGCTCGACGGTTTTTCACACGCTGATCGTGCACCTCGAAAACGGCGTGCCGCTGCAGTGCGAAGACCGCTACGTGAACCCGGCCTGCGCGCCGGACTATCTGGCGCAGGACTTCAAAAAGACCACACCGACGCACTACCTGTTCGAAGCCACCGCGCTGTGGCGTGCGCAGTATTCGATCGAAGCCGGGCGAGCAACGAAGGACGAGGCCAAGCTGTTGGGCATCGCCCCGACCGACCCCTGCCTGATCATCGTGCGCCGCACCTTCACCACCGACAGCGCGATCACGCTGGCCCGGCTGGTGCACCCCGGCACACGCTACGGGCTGGAAGGGCACTTCACACCATGACGATCCACATCATCGAGTTGGGCAGCGTCACGCCGCAACCCTGGCGCAACGGCGGTGGCGTCACCCGCGAGTTGCTGGCTTGGCCCGCCGGATCAGGCGCCGATTGGCTGGTACGCGTCAGCGTGGCCGACATCGACCGCGACGGGCCGTTTTCGCCCTTTCCCGGCGTGCAGCRCTGCTTCGCGGTGCTGGAAGGTGCCGGCGTGGTGCTCGATTTTTCCGGCGTCGAGCAAACCTTGACCACCGTGTCGGCACCACTCAGTTTCGATGGTGCCGCGGCCCCGGGCTGCCGCCTGATCAACGGCCCGACACGAGACCTGAACC
>NZ_JBFUGE010000317.1:0-7140 GCF_056403075.1 Ideonella sp. P3_A4
CACCAGCTGGAGCACGAGCACCACGCTGGCGTGACGGCCTTGATGCGAACACCGAGCCACGCCACCCGCGCCCAAGCCCTGCTGGCCAAGTACGCGTCGATGGACCTGCCAGTGCGGTGGTTGAGCGCCGACGAGGCGCGGGCCATCGAGCCTGGCCTGAGCACCAAGCTGCCCTTGCACGGCGCGTTGTACTGGCCGAAGGGCCAGACCGCCAACGGCCGTCAGTTCGCCCATGCGCTGAAGACCGAAGCCCAGCGCCTGGGCGCCCGCTTTCAGTTCCAGCAGGAGGTGATCCGGCTCTCACCGACGGCCGCTGGTGCGCGCCAGCAGGTCGAGCTTCAGGCCGAGCGCAGCCGCGACCTCGGTGAAAGCAGCCTCGGCAACACGTCGACGGGTACCACCACGATCGCCGACGAGGGCCCGCAGACCTTTGACGCAGTGGTGCTTTGCAGCGCCGAAGCCGCGTCTCGCTTGTTGGCCGGCCCTGCCCGCCCGCGCATCKCCTGGGGCCACGTGCACTCGGTCACCGCGCCGCGACACATCGCGGCAGAAGCCAGCGAAACCTTCGGGCCCCGCGGTGCGGTACTGGACCCGGCAGCCGGCATCACCGTCGGCCGCATGGGCGACCGCTTGCGCGTGGCTGGCGGGGCAGCCTTCGGCGCCGCACCATCTCGCCCTTCAGAGCCCGTGCTGGCGCGGCTGTACGCAGCACTGGAAGCGACCTTCCCCGGCGCCACTCGAACCGCGCGGGCACAGCCCTGGGTCGGCCGCCAAAGCCAGTTGGCAGACGGCCTGCCGGCGGTGGGTCGAGCCCAGTCCGCCGGGCTCTGGCTCAACGTCGGCCATGGCCCCAATGCCTGGGCCCAGACCACCGCCTGCGCCCGGCTGTTGGCCGATCAACTGGCAGGCCGCCCCGCCACCTTCGACTGCACCGCCATCGACCCAGCCCGCCTGCGCTAAGCTGAGCTTTCTTCGACTTCGGGAAGACTGCCGATGAGCGGGCTGCGCAAGCTGCTGCTGGGTGATGGTGGTGCGCTGTTGTTCGACAGCGCGGCAAGCCGAGCGATCGAACAGGCCGCCCTCGCCGCTGCGCCCGCCCATGCCTTGATGGAGCGCGCCGGCCTCGCCGTGGCGCGGCTGGCGCTGTCGATGGCGCCCCACGCGCAGCGCATCTGGATTGCCGCGGGCCCGGGCAACAACGGGGGCGACGGGCTGGTGACCGCGCGGTGGCTGCATGCCACCGGCAAGAGCGTCCACGTGACCTGCATCGGCGACACCGATCGTCTGCCGCCAGACGCCGCGCATGCACGCCATCAGGCGCTGCTCGCCGGCGTAACGCTGCACGGAGCGACCGACTGGCCGGCGGAGGATCAAGACCTGGTCATCGACGCCCTGCTCGGCCTGGGCCAGCGCCGCGCTCCCGAAGGCGCGATGGCAGCCGCGATCCAGGCGCTGCAGGCCCACCGCCAGCGCGGCGCCACCGCGCTCGCCATCGACCTGCCGACCGGCCTTTGCGCGGACACCGGCCGAGCCTTGGGCGACGTCCTGATGCAGGCCGATGCGACGCTGGCGTTGCTGACGCTCAAACCAGGCTTGTTCACCAGCCAAGGCCGTGACGCGGCAGGCGCGGTGTGGTGCGACGACCTCGGCGTGACGCCAAACGCAGCGCAAGCCACGGCCAGGCTGTCCGCCCGCACGGACGCGCTGGCCGCGATGGCCCTGCGACTGGGCGCCCTGCACGCCTCGCACAAAGGCCGCTTTGGCGACGCCTGGATCGTGGGCGGCGCACCCGGCATGCAGGGCGCCGCACAGTTGGCGGCTCGCGCCAGCCTGCGCGCCGGTGCCGGCCGCGTCTACGTCAGCTGGCTGGGCAGCGACGATGCCGCGCCACCGTCCGTTGACAGCCCTGAACTGATGCAGCGCTCGTGGCACGACGCGCGCACGGCAAGCTGGGCGGACCAAGCCACCGTGGTGTGCGGTTGCGGCGGTGGCGACGCGGTGCGCAAGGTGTTGCCTGAGCTGATCAGCCGCGCGCGCCGTTTGGTGCTGGATGCCGATGCGCTGAACAGCATCGCCGCCGACAGCGCCCTCGCCCAGCAACTGGAAGCACGCGGCCGACGCGGCGCAGCCACGGTCATGACCCCGCACCCGCTGGAGGCCGCGCGCCTCTTAAGCATCGACACCGCGGCACTGCAGGCCGATCGCCTTCGCTCGGCACAGGCGCTGGCCGATCGCTTCGGCGCGGTGGTGGTGCTGAAAGGCTCGGGCAGCGTCGTGGCAGCGCCGGGTCAGTTACCGATCATCAATGCCAGCGGCAATGCGCGGTTGGCCACCGCCGGGACCGGTGACGTGCTGGCCGGCTGGATCGGCGGCTGCTGGAGCAGCCACGCTGACGACGACTCGCTTTCGACAGCAGCTCAGGTGGCCATCGGCTGTGCTTGGCTGCACGGCCACGCCGTCGAGCGGTCAGGCGCAGCTTTGCCCCTGCCCGCCAGCCAGTTGATCAACGCGATGGCTGAGGCGGCAGACGCGCTGCGCTGAGCGCGCCGCCGCCCTTCAGCGCTTGCTGCGTGGCTTGCCCGCGCTGCGCGGTGACGCGCCATCCGTCGCCTTGCCTCCGCTCTCGGCGGTGGCCTTGGTGCGCGACGAACTGGCGCGTGTGGTGCCGCCTGCGGCGCGCTTTCCTTTGGCCGCGCCCTTGCTGGCCTTGGCTGCCTTGGTCGCGCGCTTGTGAGCGCGATCGGCCGATTCGACACCGGCGAGCGCCTCGCTCGCGCTGCTTGGTTCTCCGCGCGGAGCCTGGCGGCCGCGGGACAGCAGGCGATCGCCTTCGCCTTCGCGGACCATGCGGAAGTCGATCCGGCGACCGTCCAGGTCGACCCGGCTGACCTGCACCCGCACCCGCGCGCCGATCGCATAGCGGATGCCGGTGCGCTCGCCGCGCAGCTCTTGCCGCATCTCGTCGAAGCGGTAGTACTCGCCGCCCAATTCGGTGATGTGGACCAGGCCGTCGACGTAGAGCGCGTCGAGTGTCACGAACAGACCGAAGCTCGTCACCGCGCTCACTGTGCCGGCGAATTCTTCGCCCAGGTGCTCGCGCATGTAGCGGCACTTGAGCCAGGCCTCGACGTCGCGCGAGGCTTCGTCGGCCCGCCGTTCGTTGGCGCTGCAATGGGCGCCGGCGCCTTCCCAGTGTTCTTGCTCGCTGATATGCGGCTTGGCGGCCTTGCTGCCCTTGCGCAGCTTGGTGGCACGGCTGCTTTCGGCCAGCTCACCGGTCGCGAGGTGGTAGCGCTTCTTCGCCAGCACCGCCTTGATGACCCGGTGCACCAGCAGGTCCGGATAACGCCGGATCGGGCTGGTGAAGTGGGTGTAGGCGCCGTAAGACAAACCGAAGTGGCCGCTGTTGGCGGGCGTGTAGATCGCCTGCTGCATCGAGCGCAGCAACATCATGTGGATCTGACTCGCGTCGACGCGGTCCTTGGTCGCCTCGGCGATGGCCTGGAATTCGCCAGGCGTTGGGTCCTCGCTGATCGCGAGGCCGAGGCCCAGGCTCTTCAGGTAGTTCTGCAGCGTCGTGCGCTTCTCGGGCGTCGGCCCTTCGTGCACGCGGAACAGCGACGGGTGCTCGGCGCCGGCGATGAACTCGGCCGCACAGACGTTGGCCGCCAGCATCGCCTCTTCGATCAGGCGGTGCGCATCGGTGCGCGTGCGCGGCACGATCTTCTCGATGCGGCCGTTCTCGTCGCAGACGATCTGCGTCTCGGTGGTCTCGAAGTCAATCGCGCCGCGGCGATGGCGCGCTTTCAGCAGCGCGCGGTAGACCTCGTGCAGGTTCAGCAGCTGCGGCATGATGTCGCGCCGCTTCGCGGCCTCGGGGCCGCGGGTGTTGGCCAGCGCCGCGGCTACTTCGGTGTAGGTCAGCCGCGCATGCGAGCAGATGACCGCCGGGTAGAACTGGTAGGCATGCATCTCGCCATCGCTGTTGATCAGCATGTCGCAGACCATGCTCAGGCGATCGACTTCGGGGTTCAGCGAGCACAGGCCGTTCGACAGCTTCTCAGGCAGCATCGGGATGACGCGGCGCGGGAAGTAGACCGACGTGGCGCGCTCGTACGCGTCCTCGTCCAGCGGTTCGCCGGGCTTGACGTAGTGGCTGACATCGGCAATCGCGACCAGCAGGCGCCAGCCCTCGAACGCCGTCTTGCCACGCCCGCTCTTGTGCGGCTCGCAGTACACCGCATCGTCGAAGTCGCGCGCGTCTTCGCCGTCGATCGTCACCAGCGGCACGTCGGTGAGGTCGATGCGGTGCTTCAGGTCGGCCGCGCGCAGCTTGTCCGGCAGCGCCGCGGCCTGGGCCAGCGTTTCAGGCGAGAAGCGGTGCGGCACCTCGTACTTGCGCACCGCGATCTCGATCTCCATGCCCGGGTCGTCGATCTGCCCTAACACTTCAGTCACGCGACCAACCGGCTGCGAGTACATCGAGGGCGGCTCGGTCAGCTCGACCGCCACCACCTGTCCTGCCGCCGCGCTGGCTGTGGCGTTCTTCGGGATCAGGATGTCCTGACCGTAGCGGCGGTCTTCTGGCGCGACGAGCCACATGCCGTTCTCGTGCAGCAAGCGGCCGATGATCGGCATCTTGCGACGTTCGAGGATCTCGATGATGCGGCCCTCAGGCCGGCCCTTGCGGTCGTAGCGGATGACGCGGACACGCACGCGGTCCTTGTGCAGCACCGCGCGCATCTCCTGCTGCGCGAGGTAGATGTCGGGCTCGCCGTCATCGCGCTGCAAGAAGCCATGGCCGTCACGGTGGCCGAGGACGATGCCCTCGACTTCGCTCATCAATGCACCGCCCAACGCGGGGGTGCTTGCATTCGTTTTTGTTTTGATGGTATAGTCCTATCTTTCGTTGCRACGCGAACGCGAAACAACGTTAAGCCCAGGTGGCGGAATTGGTAGACGCACTAGTTTCAGGTACTAGCGGGTAACTCCGTGGAGGTTCGAGTCCTCTCCTGGGCACCAGAGTTAAGAGCAATAAGAACAGAAGAACAACAAGACATACAAGAGGGCCAGCGCGAAAGTGCTGGCCCTTTTTTCTTGTCCGTTGCGCCGATCAAACTGCTCGCCAAACTGCCTGCATTGGCGAAGTTCAGAAGCCCGACCACACCGCTGTTGATGCTGGTGGTCGAGGCCAAATGAAAAAGCCCGCCGATCAGACTGAGAGCTTTCGCGCCAGACCTTCCGGGCGCAGGTTGTCGTAGTCTTCGAAAGGCTGGTGGATCCACGGGCTCGTGGCCAGCATCTCGACGTAGTAGTCGGGCGTGTAACTCGACACGGCCTTGGTCCAGATGACCGCCGAGCGCAGCTCGGTGATCGACGGGATGCCACGCAGGCGGTCGACCACCGCCTTCAACGTCACACCCGAGTCGGCCAGGTCATCGACCAGCAGTACCCTGCCCGCCAGCTCACCCTTGGGCATGGTGATGTACTTGGCCAGATCCAGCCGGCCCTGGATCGTGCCGGCCTCGGCACGGTATGAGCTGGTCGACATGATCGCCAGCGGCTTGTCGAACACACGCGACAGCACATCGCCCGGGCGCATGCCGCCGCGGGCCAGGCACAGAATCYGGTCGAACTCCCAACCCGAGTTGTRCACCTTGAGCGCCAGGCGCTCGATCAGCAGGTGGTATTCGTCCCAGGAAACGTACAGGTGTTTGCCGTCGTCGGTCAGCATCGTTGTCCCTCGATTCTTGTGTTGATGTCAGGCCGCCTTGTAGGGGTGGCGCAGCAAGATGGTGTGATCGCGGTCCGGGCCGGTCGACACCATGTCGATCGGGGCGCCGATGAAGGACTGCACACGCTCCATGTAGCGGCGCGCATTCAGCGGCAGCTGATCCCACTGCGTCAGGCCGGCGGTCGAGCCCTCCCAACCCGGGAAGGTTTCGTAGACCGGCTGGCAGGCGGCGATATCGTCGGCATCCAGCGGCAGGATGTCGAGCGACTGACCGCCCAGCGTGTAGCCCATGCAGACCTTGATTTCTTTCAGGCCATCGAGCACGTCGAGCTTGGTGAAGCACAGGCCCGAGATGCCGTTGATGATGATCGAGCGCTTCAGCGCAGCAGCATCGAGCCAGCCGCAGCGGCGCGGACGGCCCGTGACCGTGCCACGCTCCTGGCCGATGGTCGACAGGTGGTGACCCACCGTACCGGGCTCATCCATCGGCAGCTCGGTCGGGAACGGACCTGAACCCACGCGCGTGGTGTAGGCCTTGGTGATGCCCAGGATGTAGTGCAGCATGTCCGGCCCGACACCCGAACCGGCGGCCGCGTTGCCCGCGACGCAGTTGCTGGAGGTGACGTACGGGTAGGTGCCGTGGTCGATGTCCAGCAGCGTGCCCTGCGCACCTTCGAACAGCAGGTTGGCGCCTTCGCGGTTGGCGGTGTAGATGCGATAGCCCACGTCGGCCATCATCGGCCGCAGCGCCTCACCCATCTTCATGGCCTGGTCGTAGATCGGCTGGTATTCCAGCGGCGTGCTCTTCAAGTAGCCACTGAGCGCAAAGTTGTGCAGTTCCAGCAGCTCGCGCAGCTTGGCGGCGAAACGCTCGGGGTGCTTCAGGTCTTGCACGCGCAGTGCGCGGCGCGCCACCTTGTCTTCGTAGGCCGGGCCGATGCCCTTGCCGGTGGTGCCGATCTTGCCAGCGCCGCTGGTTTCGCGCAGCGCCTCACGCGCCTTGTCGACCTCGACGTGGAACGGCAGGATCAGCGGGCACGACTCGCTGAGATACAGACGCGAACGAACGTCCAGGCCGATCTTCTCCAGGCGCTCGATCTCCAGCAGCAGATGCGACGGGTCTACGACCACGCCGTTGCCGATGTAGCAGACCACACCGTCGCGCATGATGCCCGAAGGGATCAGTTGGAGCGCCGTCTTGACGCCCTTGATCACCAGCGTGTGGCCCGCGTTGTGGCCGCCCTGGAAGCGGACCACGCCTTGCGCATGGTCGGTCAGCCAGTCGACAACCTTGCCCTTGCCCTCGTCGCCCCATTGGGTGCCGACGACGACGACGTTGTGGCCGCGCGTGACGGCCGAGGAAGTGCTCTGTTGCATCGATGTCATCAAGTCAAAGGATTCGGAAG
>NZ_JBFUGE010000318.1:0-7121 GCF_056403075.1 Ideonella sp. P3_A4
CGCGGGCCGCGCGCGCCTTGGCCGCTTCGAGCTCGACCGCGTGCAGCTCCASGCGGATGCGGCGGTTGTCGTCTTCGAACTGCTTGCGCCGCAGCTGCGCCCGCACGCGGGCCTTCAGCACCTCGAGCTCGCTGGACTTCTGGATGTAGTCGTCCGCCCCCGCCTCCAGCGCGTCAAGCATGGTCGCGCGGTCGTCGAGGGACGTGAGCATGATCAGCGGGATGTCGCGCACAACCGGTGCTGTCTTGATTTGCCGGCAGGTTTCGAGGCCGCTCAGGCCCGGCATCATCAGGTCGAGCAGGATGCAGTCCATCGTCTGCAAAGCCAGCAGCTCCAGCGCTTCCTTGCCCGAGCGTGCAGGCACCACGTCGTAGCCCTCGTCGCGCAGCATCGACGCCAGCTCGGCCAGGTAGGTCGGGCTGTCGTCCACCGCCAGGATGCGCTTGGGGCCCAGCAGGCTGGTCACCTTGTCAGGCGAGGAGGTCGCCGCGCTGCGCAGCACGGCAGCGAGCCGCGCCAGGATCAGCTCCACGCCTTCTTCCTTGCGTGCAAAAGCGTCGGCACCGGCCTCGAAAGCACGCAACTCGGCCTCGTGGCCCTCCGAGCCGGTGAGCAGCAGGCAGGGCATGTCGCGCAACGCGATGTCCAGCCGCAGCCGCCGGATCACGCTTGCGCCGTCCAGCCCCGGCAGCACGCTGTCCACCACCATGGCACTGGGGCGCTCGATGGCTGCGGCGCGCAAGCCCTCTTCACCGCTGCCGACGACGCGCACGGCGTAGCCCGCTTCCTCGAGCGCCTGGCGCAGGGCTTCGCGGAAGGTGATGCTGTCATCGACCACCAGGATGGTCGATCCCCTGGCGTCCGCGATGGCCCGCCGATCGCGCAACAGCTCGCGCGCCTTCGCGACCACGTAGTGCGTGTCGTACGGCTTGCCGACGTATTCGTCTGCGCCGGTGCGCAACCCGCGCATGCGGTCCTTCACTTCGGCCTCGGTGGACAGCATCAGCACCACCGCACCCGACAGGCCAGGCGATGCACGCAGCTCCCGCAGCAAGTCCACGCCGTCACCGTCGGGCAGCAGCACATCGAGCACGACGACGTCGAGCGCTGCCGTGGCAAAGGCTTCACGCGCGGCCGCGGCCGTCCCGCAAGCCCGGGTCAGGAAACCCGCGTCGTCGAACGCGTCCTGCAGATCCATGCGGACCGTCAGGCTGTCGTCGACGATCAGGACGGTATCGGTCATGTGCGCGCCTCCCACTCGGGCATCGTGACGGTCGCCAGCACGGGGCCGATCTCGTCCAGTGGCAGCACGCGCTCCGCGGCCCCGAGCAAGGCCGCCTCGCGTGGCATGCCGTAGACCACCGATGTCGCCTCGTCCTGGGCGATCGTCAGCCCGCCTGCGCGCCGGATCGCCAGCAGGCCTGCCGCCCCGTCGCGGCCCATGCCGGTGAGCAGGCAGGCCGCAGTCGCTGCCCCACGCTCGGCGGCGAGCGACTCGAAGAGCCGGTCGACTGATGGCCGGCACGAGTGCAGCTCGGGCTCGGTCGTCAGGCGCAGGGTGTCTTGTCTGACCACCAGATGGCGTCCGGGCGGCGCCATCACGACGCGGCCGCCGGCGAGCGGCTCGCCGTCTTGTGCGAAGGTGGCATGGTGCGGTGTCTGCGCGTCGAGCCAGTCGGCGAAGGCCGTGCCGAACGGTTCGTTGATGTGCAGAACCAGGAGCACCGGTACCCGCAGCGGCGAAGGCAGGGCGCGCAGCACGCTGACGATGGCCCCGGGGCCGCCGGTCGAGGCACCGACGGCCACGCACTTGCACCAGGGCCGGTTCGTTGCCGGCAGCGTGGCACTGCGGGCGGTCAGCCTGGCCCGCAGGTGGGTGATGACGCGAATGCGCGCGACCATCTTCACGCGCGCGAGCAGGGTCCGCTCCCAGGCGCCGTCGGCTTCATGGCCGTCGGGCTTTTCCAGCACGTCGACGGCGCCGGCGGCCAGCGCGTCGAAGGTCCTGAACACCTCACCGCGATTGAACGACGATGACACGACGAGGATCGGTGTCGGGAAGTGCGCCATGATGTACTCGGTGGCCGTCAGTCCTGTCATCAGCGGCAACATCATGTCCATCGTGATCACGTCGGGCCGCAGGGCTCGGCAAGCCTCGATCGCCTGCTTGCCGTCCCCGGCCTCGCCGACGACCTCCAGCCCCGGGTCGCTTGCCAACACCTCGCACAGCCGCTTGCGCACGGTGATGGAATCTTCGACCACCAGCACTCGCGCTCTGCTCATCGGGTCGCCTCGCCCATCTTGGCCGCCCAGGGCCGGTTCGACGCCTGTTGCCTCATGTCGCCACCTGCACCAGTTGCTGCACGCGTTGCAGGAAGTCCGCCTGCGCGAACTCGCTCTTGACGATGTAGCCCTGCGCGCCGACCTGCTCGCCGCGCTGTCGGTCTTCAGGTGAACAGCGCGAGGTGACGAGGATGGCCGGCACGTCGCGCAACGCCGGGTCGGCACGGGTCTGCTCGATGAAGCTGAAGCCGTCCATCCCCGGCATCTCCACGTCGACGAGGAACAGTGCGTAGCGCTGGCGCCGCGCCTGCTCGAGCCCGTCTTCGGCCGACACGGCCGCGTGCACCTGATAACCCGCCGATTCGAGGATGCTTTGTTCCAGCATGCGCGTCGTCAGCGAATCGTCCACCACGAGCACGGGCCTTCGCGCAGGCTCGGGTCGCGGCGGCGGTGCACCTGCACGTTGCGCCGCGCTGACCAGGCCGTCCGGGTCCAGCACGATTTGCGGCCGACCTTCGACATCGAGCGAAGCGCCGGCCACTGCAGGGTGCGCAGGAGCCAGTTCAGGCAGCGGGCGCAGCACCACGCTGGCGGTCCCCAGCACACTGTCGACCCCGATCGCTGCCAGCGCGCCGCTGCCTTCGACGATGACGGCCGATCCGAATCGGCCTGCACGCGCCGGCGCCGTCGGCTGGAGCAATCGCGACATCGCCAGAAAAGGAAGGGCCTGATGGTCGTGGACCATCGAGTCGCCTTGGGCCGTGTGGGCGATCTCGTGCGCGCTGTGACGCAGCGTGCGCCGCACGGCGTCCAGCGGGATCGCCACCACCATGCCGGCGGCCTCGACCAGCAGGACCTCCAGCAAGGCGATCGACAGCGGCACTTCGAGCCGCAGCGTCGTTCCGCGCCCTTTGGCCGTCTGCACCGTTACTTCGCCGCCCAGGCGATCGGCGGTGTCGCGCACGACATCCAGCCCGATGCCCCGGCCGGCGACTTCGTTCACCACGGTGGCGGTGCTGAGCCCGCCGCGCAACAGCAGCTGCAGCAGGGCCTGCGCGTCGAGTTCATCGCTGGCCGCCGCCAACCAGCCTTTGCGCTGGGCACTGCGGCGCACAGCGGCGAGGTCGACCCCCGCACCATCGTCGGTGCAACTGAACACCACTCGTCGCCCGTGCCTCGCCACGTCGATCGTGACGCAGCCCTCGGGTGGCTTGCGTGCGGCGACGCGCTCATGCTCGGGCTCGATGCCATGGGCCACGGCGTTGCGCACCAGCTGCAACAGCGCCGGCTGCACGCCGCTCAACACTTCGGCTTCCAGCCGCACGCCGCCGCCGCGGCCTTCAAACCGCACCCGTTTGCCGAGCGCCTGGGCCGCGTCGCGGGCCGTGCGCTCCAACGCTGCGAACACCGCCGAGGCCGGCACCAGGCGCAGCTGCTCGGCGGCGTCGCGCACCTGGCGCAGCTCCCGATCGATCTGGTCCACGCCGTCGGCCAGCCCGCGGCCGAGCCCGCCGAGAAGGGTTCGCAATTCCTCGGCCAGTGGCAGTGACGGGCTTGCGGCGGCGGCCGGTTGCGCGCGACCACGGCGAAGCGACAGGTGGTCGGCCAGCAGGCCCGCCAGCTCGCGCGCCCGCTCCACCGCCGCCTGGTTGCGCCGCAGGTTCGTCATGTGGGCATACGTCTGCGAGATGCCTTCCAGCAGCGCATCCATTTCCGCCATGTCGGTGCGCACCGTGCTCAGCGCCTGCTCGGGCGGCAGCCTGGCGTTGGCCGGCGCGCCGGCGTTCGGCGCAGGCGTGAGGGCGGCGGCGCCCGCGCTCATCCGGTCGAGCAGGGCCAGCAGGGCGTCGATGGCCTCGCGCGGCGCTGCCGCCGGCGAGTCGCGCAGGGGTGTCAACAGGTCTTCGAAGGCGTGTGCGTCGTCGGCGATCTCGCGTTGTCGGACGACCCTGGCCGCTCCCTTCAGCGTGTGAGCCAGCCGGAGCAGGCGCAGCACGGTCTGTGCGTCGCCGGCGCCTCTTTCCAGCTCGAGCAGGCCTTGACCCATCTGCTCCAGCAGCTCGCGCGCCTCGATGCGGAAGTAGCGGTAAGGGTCCTTGGACGGCGGCATGTCACGCGCCTTGCGGTTGCACCAGCCGCAGCAATTCTTTCGACAGGCCGGCCAGCTGCGAGGCCGTCTGCAAGGTCTGGCCCGAGCTCGCCTCGGTCTCGCGGGTTGCCTGCGCGGTGTTCGAGATGGCCAGGTTGACCTGCTCGACAGCGGTGGTCTGTTGCTTGGTCGACAGCTCGATCTCGCGCGCGGCTTCGGTGGTGGTGGCCACCAGACCGGCGATCTGCTTGAACGACGCGGTCACCTCGGCGAACTGGCGCGAACCGGCGTCGACGGCTTTCGAGCCCGTCTCGGTGGCCATCACGGTGGTGTTCACCGCGCTGCGCACGTCTTCGATCAACGTGCGGATTTCCTTGGTCGAGCCGGCCACGCGGTCGGCCAGCTTGCGGATCTCTTCGGCCACGACACCGAAGCGCTTGCCGGCGTCGCCGGCGCCGGTGGCTTCGATCGTGGCGTTGATCGCCAGGATGTTGGTCTGCTCGGCCAGCTCGGAAACGATGTCGAGCACCGCGCCGATCTGCTGCGACTTGCGGCCCAGCTCCAGCATGTGGTTGACCACCAGGTCCACTTGCTGGCGAATGCCGGCGATCGACGCGTTGGCCGTCTGCACGGTGCCGTCACCCGCACGCGCGGCGGAGACGGTCTGATCGGCCACGCTGGCCACGCGCTGCGCGCTCTCGGCAATCTGGCGCGACGAGGCGAGCAGCTCGTTGATGGTGGTGGTGATCTCGGTCATCGACGTCGACGATTCGCGCGCCCCGGCCGCTTGCTGGTTGGCGGCCGATTGCAGCTCGCTCGACGAGCGCTGGACATGCTGGACGGTGGACGCGATCTGCGTGCTCAGCGAGCGCGTCAGCGTGAAACCCGCCGCGGTGACGAACACCAGGCAGAGCAGGGTGCCCAGCACGATGGTCGTGCGTGCGCTGCTCGAAGCGGCCTCGACGTCGTCGGCGCGCTGTTTGAGCAGGCTGCGTTCTTCCATTTCGATCTGATCGGCCAACTGACGCACGCTGTCCATCAGCCGCTTGCCCTCGCCGGCTTGAATCGACTTGAGCGCGACGTCCAGCCCGCTCTGGCGACGCAGCTCGACATTCCTTCGAACATGGGTCAGCTTGGCGGTGACCAGCGGTTCGAGGGCGGCGATGCGCTTTTGCTGGTTGGCGTTGTCGACGGTCAACTCGCGCAGCTCCTGCAGGCTCTTGGCGACCGAAGCCGAGGTCCTCGGAAAAGACTCCACGTGGCTCTCGTCACCGGTGATGACGAACCCGCGGACATCGGCCTCGGCATCCGTGAGCTGGGAGAGCAGGTCGCTCAGATGGCTCAGCACGATGTAGGTGTGCGCCACCAGGTAGCTGGTCCGCGTCAGCGAGTCGATGGTGCGGTACGCAACGGTGCCTATGCCCAGCAGCAGCACGAACGAGATGGCAAAGCCGAGGGCGATCTTCCTGCCGAATGTCCACATCTCATACGCTCCTTTTTTCTGGGGCGGGTCTAGCCCGGGCCCTGTTGTTTGACCATGGTCTTGATGGCTTCGAGCAGCGAAGCCACCGCGACGACCGGGCGGGTCATTTCGCCGGTCTGCAGCAGCTCTCGCACGTGGCGACGCGTCGCCTCACCGTCGGCCTCGCGCACGTGGGTCGCACGCGCCAGGCGCTGGTGGCCCTCGAAGGCGTCGAACGCCAGCGCCACCGGTGGCTCGCCCGCGATCACCATCCAGCGCGGCGGCTCCTGCGCTGCGTAGCCGAGCAGCAGGCGCAGGTCGTACACCGGCACGATGGCGCCGCGAAAGCCTATGACGCCGAGCATCGCTGGCAGCGGGCCCGGCAGCGGGGTCCATGCCGTCGATGGCAGCAGATGGGCGATGTCGGCAAGTCGCAAGGCATGCACGTCGGCGCCGACGCGGATGGCCAGAAAGTCTTCCTTCGCTTGTGTCGCTTCGCGCGCCGCTTCGGCGAACGCGCTGTCGAAGTCATGCCGCAGTTGCGCGGCCGTGCGCGATGTGTTGGTCATGGTTCTCCAGCCGCGGCCCGGATCTCGGCGTGGCACAGCGTCACCAGGGCTTGGCGGTCGAAGCCGCCGCCGAACAGCAGCAGGCGCGGTGCGTCCTCCTGCTTCAGAAGGGCCAGCGCCTGGGTCAGCTCGCGGCGCATGGCGTTGTTGTCACCGGCACGCCGGGCCAGCAGCCCCAGATGCAAGCGCGGCATGGCAAAGGCAGGGTCGAGGTAGATGGCCGCCTGGTCGCGATCGATCGCGCCAGCACGGTCGCCTGCGCCTTCGCGGCACAGGGCCAGCACATAGTGCGCGCCGGCGTTCAGGCCGTCGACCGCCAGCAGCCGGTGGCAGGCTTCCTCGGCCTGCGCCAGTTGGCCGCTGTGCACCAGCAAGACCGCGTGCAGCAACAGGGCGTCCGGGTCGTTCGCCGATTCGGCGGGCAGGGCCCGCACCAGGCTCAGTGCGTCGGCAAAGCGCTCCTTGCGGAGCAGCTCTAGTGCTTGCCCCAGGTGCCAGACTTGCTGGGGCGGCGCAGTGGCACTTGACGATGCAGCAGCAGGTGCCGCGGTCAGAGTGCGGATACGTTCGGCTGCCTTGGCAATCGCTTCGACCCAGCTGTCGCCGTTGTCGACGGCGGCCACGGCCGCGGCGGCTCTCGCGGCACCGATGGGGTGCATCTCCGCCGGCTCGTGGTCCGGCAGCGTCGACTCGTTGGGGTCTTTGCGCTGGTAGTAGA
>NZ_JBFUGE010000319.1:0-7047 GCF_056403075.1 Ideonella sp. P3_A4
CCTATGCACAGCGTCGCGCCGTTCGCACCGGCATGGCCTTCATGATGCTTAGCGGTGGCGTGCCGATGATCACCGGCGGCGATGAGATGCTGCGCACCCAGTTCGGCAACAACAACACCTACAACCTCGACTCATCGGCCAATTGGTTCAACTGGACGTTGGATGCAAACGCGACCAACCAGAAGACTTTCGCGACGCGGTTGATCGCATTCCGCAAGGCCCACCCGGCGCTGCGGCCGGCGAACTTCTATTCGTCGGCCGACAACAACGGCAACGTGATGGAGCAGCTGCGTTGGTTCAAGCCCGATGGGGGCGTGGCCGATGCGGCTTACTTCAACAACACCGCGAACCACGCGATCGCTTGGCGTCTGGATGGCAGCGAATTCGCTGACAGCGCGAGCGCGCTCTACGTCGGCTACAACGGCTGGTCGGGCCAGGTCAATTTCACGCTGCCCTGGCCGGGTGCCGGCAAGAGCTGGTACCGCGTGACCGACACCGCAACCTGGAACGACGGTGCCAACACGATGGTCGCGCCTGGCAGCGAGGCCTTCATCGGCGGCGAAGGCACGGTCTATGGGCTTGAGGCGCGCTCGCTGCTGCTGCTGATCGCCAAGTAGAAAAAAGAAGGGGCCACTCCCCCGAATGGCCCCCTCGATGGATCGGCCGCCGATGGTGGGCGGCCACCCTGAACTTCAGTCAGCAGCGTCAGTCGGCATATTGGCCGGCGGCCTTGATCACCGGGCCCCACTTGTTGATCTCGGCCTCGACGAACTTCTTGTGCTCGGCCGGGTTGACGCGGGCGTCGGTCACGATCACTGCGCCCAGCGCCTCTTCGCGCTTGTCGAACTCGGCGTCTTTCAGCGCGGCCTTCAGCGCGGTGTTGACCTTGTCGAGCACTGCCTTTGGCGTGCCCTTGGGCGCGTACAGGCCGTGCCAGATCGTCACGTTGAAGCCCTTCAGGCCTGACTCGTCCAGCGTCGGCAGCTTGGCCAGCGCCGGGGTCGTCAAACGCTTGCTCGATGTGACCGCGAAGGCCTTGACCTTGCCGCTTTCGATCTGGCTGGTGGTGTTGGTGGTCTGGTCGCACATCAGGTCGACCTGGCCGCCGAGCAGATCGGTCATCGCCGGTGCCGTGCCTTTGTACGGCACGGTCGTCATGTCGATCTTCAGGCTTTGCTGCAACAGCAGGCCGCACAGGTGCGAAGCCGAGCCCAGGCCGGCGTTGGCCAGGTTGATCTTGCCCCGGTTCGCATCGAGCCATTTCGCCAGCTCGGCGTAGTTGGCGGCCGGCAAACCGGTCTTGCCGATCACCGTCATCGGCACTTCGTTGATCAGGCCGAGGTATTCGAAGTCTTCCAGCGTCTTGTACTGCATCGTGCGGTACAGCGCCGGCGAGGTGGCCATGCCGATGTGGTGCAGCAGCAGCGTGTAGCCGTCCGGCGCGGCCTTGGCCACCTTGGTGGCGCCCAGCGTGCCGCCGGCGCCGCCGACGTTCTCGATCACGATCGCCTGGCCGCCCATCGGCTTGCGCAGCGCCTCTGCCAGGTCGCGCGCCACCTTGTCGGTCGGGCCACCGGCCGCGAACGGCACGACGATGGTCACCGGCTTGTCGGGGTATTCGGCGAAGGCCGTGCCCGCCAGGGTGGCGGCCACGAGGGTGAGGGCGAATCGTTTCATGGCGTCTCTCCTGATGAGTCTTGCGCTGGGTGGTTCATGCTAGCCGTGCCTTCTGGCGCGCCGTCTCGGGAACTACGTAAGGGTGGCCCCTGAAGTGGCGAGAATGACGGCTTCCACCGCAGTTTTCCAGCCGCCTTTGCGCTGCCTCAAGATGAGCCAAGCCACGCCTTCCGTCATCCGCTTCGACCCCGCGCCTGCCGCCGCTCCCGAGATCGACCATCCGCGCCCCGAGCGGCGCGAAGTGGGCGACCCCGAGCGCCGCACCTGGGTGCTCTACGACAACGCCGCCGAAGGCCTGGCCACCGGCATCTGGGAATGTGACCCGGGCCAATGGCGGATCGAATTCGGCCCGCGCGAGCACGAGTACTTCATCGTGCTCGACGGCCTGTGCCGCGTGCACGACGCCGCCGGCCGCATCGAAAGCTTCGGCCCCGGCCAGGCAGTGTTCCTGCCGCCGAATTTCAAAGGCTCGTTCGAAGTGGTCGAGCGCATGCGCAAGCACTTCGTCATCGTCGAACGCTGAGCGTCGATCGCCAGGTCCCGGCCGCGACGGGACGGCGCCGGGTCACATCCGGACACCACTGAGCGGGCCCTCTTACGCGCCAGGGGGTGTTTTGTGCAATCGCTTTCAGACGGCTCGCGCTACGCTGGTTGCGGCACGCAAGCCCGCCGTGCAGGAGGAGACCGTTCGATGAAAGCCTTGCCCCTCATGCCACGCCGCTCGGCGCTGGCTCTGTTGACCTTTGCCGCGCTGGTCGGCCCGACGGCCGCTTCGGCCGCCACCGTGCAGTTCTCTGGCTACACCTGGGAAGTACGCCAGGGCGGCGGCGGCCCCGGCCCCAACAACTGGGACGCGCGCAATGTCTGGGTCGACGCCAACGGCGCGATGCACCTGCGCGTCACCCAGCTTGACGGGCACTGGGCCTGCGCCGAGGTCACGATGACCAAGTCGCTGGGCTTCGGCACCTACCAGTGGCAGGTCGAAGGCCGGCCGGACCAGATGGACCGCAACCTGGTGCTGGGCCTGTTCAACTACACGACACCCGACATCGGCCCTGATGGCACCAACGAGATCGACATCGAGTTCGCGCGTTGGGGCAACTCGTCCTGGCCGAATGGCAACTGGACCATCTACCCCGCCGTGGTCGGCCCCAAGCCTTTGTCGACGACCTTCGAAGTGGCGCTGACCAGCAACTTGTCGACCCACCGCTTCACCTGGTCGTCCGACCGCGTGCGCTACGCCAGCCTCAACGGCCTGCATGACATTGGCGACAACAACGGGCTGTTCCACAAGAAGACCTTCTCGCCGGCCAGCTCGCAGCGCCGCATCCCGCAGAACGCCTTGCCGGTGCACATGAACCTGTGGCTGTTCAAGGGCCAGGCCCCGAGCAACGGGCAGTCGGTCGAGATCGTGCTCCGCTCGTTCAAGTTCTCGCCGCTGTAGCGGCTCGCCCCGCCCCGGCCCGGGCCCTGCCGCCAAGGCAAGGCCCCGGCCGAGTCTTCACGCCCCCGCCCGGCCGCGCAGGCTGGATGCCGGGTGCGGCCATGCGGGGGCGTTGCTGGGCGCCAAGCGCCTCCCCTCGACTCCTCTCTCCCACCTCACCGAGGTTGACCCGGCGCGGACGCGTACCGCATGCGGCGGCTCAAGCACGTTGTCATTGACTTCTTTTCACATGTCAGATATTGTTGACACGTGAAAACAAAGAGCCACGTTCCTGACGGCGATCGCCTGCTGGCGATGCTGTCGGCGCTCGCCAACCCGCACCGGCTGCGGATAGTCGCGGCGCTGGACACCAGCGGACGCAACTACGTCAGCCAGTTGGCGCGTGAGCTCGGCATCAGCCGGCCCTTGCTGCACCTGCACCTGCAAAAGCTGGAAGACGCTGGCCTGGTCACCAGCCAGCTCGAGCTGTCGCCCGACGGCAAGGCGCTGAACTACTTCGAAGTCACACGCTTCGCCATCGAGCTGACGCCTGCGGCCATCGCCGAAGCGGCGAAGTCCCTGACCAGTCCCCTTGAACCGTAGAGGTCACCATGTCCGAATACCTGTACCTTTTGACGATCTGCCTGCCGCTGGCGACCATCTTGCTGGTCTTCGGGATGAAGTACTGGTCGGCGGTCCAGCAGGCCAAGGCCCGCGTGGCGCAAGACGAGGCCTACAGCCGGATCGCCTCGGCCGCGTCAGCCGCGCAAGCCCAAACCGCGGCGGCGCTGACCTCGATCAACACGACGCTGGCTGACGTCCAGACCCGCCTGGTGGCGGTCGAGAAAATCCTGAAAGCCGTGGAGTGATCATGACCCACACCCAGCCCAACACCCAGCCCAACACCCAGCCCAACCCCAAGCTGACCGAGGTGAACGAGGTCTCGCTGTTTCGTCTCTACCTGCTGCGGGCGATGTACCTGCTGATCGTCGTCGGGCTCGGCATCGTGATCTGGCCCGGCGTCATCCACCACGACAAACCTTGGGGGCTGATGCAGGGCGTGGTCAATTGCATGCTGGCCTCGTTCTCGCTGCTGTCGCTGCTGGGCCTGCGCTACCCGCTGCAGATGTTGCCGCTGCTGCTGTGGGAGCTGGTCTGGAAAACAATCTGGCTGCTCGTCGTCGCGTTGCCGCTGTGGTCCAGCGGCCAGATGGACGCCGTCACCTGGTCGACCACCACCGACTGCCTGGTGGTCGTGATCGTTCCTTTCGTCATCCCTTGGCGTTATGTCTTCGTGCACTACCTGCGCAACGTCGGTGATCGCTGGCGCGCGCCTTCGCTGAACCCGCACGCCGCTCACTGAGGGACCGCCCATGGATTCGACAAAGAAGCAGGCCAGGGTGGCCGGCGCGCTGTATCTGCTGGTGGCCGTGACCGCGCCGCTCGGCCTGGTCTACGTGCCCGCAAAGCTGTTCGGGAGCGGCGACGCCGCCTTGACCGCCGAAGGCATCCGCGGCGCCGAGACGCTGCTGCGCTGGGGCATGGCCAGCGAACTCTTCCACCAGGCCGTCGAGGTCTTCCTGGTGCTGGCGCTCTACCGGCTGTTCTTGCCGGTGAGCCAGCACCTGGCGCGGCAGATGGCGTGGTTGGGGCTGATCCCGATCCCGATGGTGTTCCTCAACGTGGGGAACGAACTCGCCGCGTTGACCCTGGCCCAGGGGCCGGGCTTCCTGGCCGCGTTCGACCGGCCGCAACTCGACGCGCTGGCGCTGCTGTTCGTCCAACTGCATGGCCATGGCTTCGAGGTGGCCGCGGTCTTCTGGGGGCTGTGGCTCATTCCGCTCGCGCGGCTGGTCTGGCGCTGCGGCTTCATCCCGAAATGGGTGGCCGCGCCGGTGATGGCGGCGGGTATCGGCTACCTGCTCGGCGTGGTCCGGGCGCTGCTGTGGCCTGGGTCACCCAGTGCCATGGGCGACCTGGTCTTCGTGCTGCAGCTGGGCGAGCCGGTGCTGATCTTGTGGTTGGTGCTGTTCGGGGCCCGCACCCTCACGCAACGGCCGCTTCGGGCCGCCACGACCCAGGCCGCGTGAGCGGCGAGCCGCTCTGGCAGACTGCGGTGGTTGTGTCTGCCTTGCCGAGCCATGCCCGCTGGTGCCCTGATTCGTCCGCTCGCTCTTGCCGATCGCGCCGACTGGCGGCGTCTCTGGGATGGCTACAACGCCTTCTACGGGCGCCAAGGCACGACGGCACTGCCTGAGCCGATCACGCAAGCCACCTGGGGCCGGTTCTTCGACCCGGCCGAACCGGTGCATGCGCTGGTGGCCGAACAGGGCAACTGCGTCGTCGGCCTGGCGCACTACCTGTTCCACCGCAGCACCACGCGGCTGCTCGACGTCTGCTATCTGCAAGACCTCTTCACCGACGAAGCCTGCCGCGGGCAAGGCATCGGCCGTCAATTGATCGAAGCGGTCTACGCCGCGGCTCGCGACGCCGGCAGCTCCCGGGTCTATTGGCAGACCCAGACCACCAACGAGGCCGGCCGTGCGCTGTACGACCAGCTCGCCGAGCATCGGGGCTTCATCGTCTATGCGCGCGAGCTGTCGTGACGCAACCTTGTTCCGATGAGTTCGCACGACGTGCTGCAGCCGTTTGAATGCCACGAATGCAAGCAGCCTTTCGCGCCTGCCGAAGGGGGCCACTGTTCGGCCTGCGGCAAGCTTTTCTGTCTTCAGCACCTCATGGCTTCACCGCCTGTGCGGGGCTCTGACCGATCCGGGCCGCTGCTGAGGTGTTGCAAGGCTTGCCGCAGCGACGCCGAGCGGCGCTCATGAAGAGGCGATCGCCGCTTCGTCAGCCCGCGGTCTGGGCCAACTGACGCAATGCCTGCTCGAACACCTCGGGCGGCTGCCCACCTTGGATCAGGTGGCGGTCGTTGATGATGACCGACGGCACGGAGTTGACGCCGAGTTGCTGCCAGTGGCGCTCTTCGGCGCGCACCTCGGCGGCGTAGCGGTCGGACTCGATCACCTCGCGGGCACGCTCGACGTCGAGGCCAACCTCTTCGGCCGCGCGCAGCAGCACGTCATGCGCGCCGGGGTTCTCGTTGCGGCCGTGGTAGGCCTTCAGCAGCGCATGCTTCATCTCACGCTGCTTGCCTTCGAGCCCTGCCCAGTGGATCAGCCGGTGTGCATCGAAGGTGTTCCAGACGCGAGCTCTGTCGCCGAACTGGAAGCCGACGGCTGCGCCGCGTTCGCGAATTCCCGCCCGGTTGCGGTCCAGCTGCTCGGGCGTCAGGCCGTACTTGCGCGACAGGTGCTCGGTTGCGTCTTCGCCCTCCGCCGGCATCTGCGGGTTCAGTTCGAACGGGCGAAAGTGCAGTTCGACCGGGATGTCCGGGCCGATCTTGGCCAGCGCCAGTTCAAGCGAATTCAGGCCCACCGCACACCACGGGCAGGCCACATCGGAGACGAAATCGATCTTCATTCAGGCAGTCTAGCGACACCGCCCTGAACTTGCCGGGCTCGCCCCAAGAAGCCTGATTCCCGGGAGGCGGAACTGCGTGACGTCTGCCGATCATCCGTCGTATTTCCTCCCGTGGGCATGCAGGCCCGCGGCGCGGCGCTGGCGCGAGGACGTGCGCAGGCACATCTTCACGTCCCGCGCAAGTCCGCCCGACCTGCCGGTCAGTCGTACTTGCGCGCGTCCTCGATCACCTTGCCGTCGTTGGGCAGGCTGCTGGGTGGCACGAACTGCACCTCGCCGCGCAGCTTGGTCACGTCGCGCATCGACTCGGCCAGCCGGGCGGCGAGCCCATCGGGCGCCTGGCCGATCTCGACCTTCAGCGTCATCCGGTCGTTGGCCATCTCGCCTTCGACCACGAGGCGACCGCGGCCGGCCTCGGGGTGGCGGCGCAGCACCTCGGCCACCTGGCCCGGGTGGACGAACAT
>NZ_JBFUGE010000320.1:0-7018 GCF_056403075.1 Ideonella sp. P3_A4
GCTGGTGCGCGGATCGAGCTCGTTAGGGCCCAGGCCGTGCTTGCCCATGATCTCGCCGTTGACGATGTGGGTCCACARGTTGAAGTGGGCCTGGTAGACGCGCAGCGCGCGGCCGGCGGCGTCGTTGACGATCAMGCGGTCRAACGAGTCGTTGGGATTGGAGTCGTCGACCTTGATCAGGTAGCCGTTGTCGTCGTATTCGGAGATGGTCGAGCCGCGGRATTCACCGCCAATCAAYTTGTAGACGGAYTTCTTCGACTCCAGATAGCCCTCGTGCTTGATCAGGTCGATCTTGGTGACGGTGTCGGTGTCGCCATGGTTGACCGTTTCATAGCGCTGGACGTTGCCGGCGTCGTCGTAGGCCTTGGTCCAGACGCCATTGACGTACCCGTCGATGTAGTTGACTTCGTTCAACGGGGTGTTGTCGGCGTCCTGCACGCATTGGTTGAGCAGGCGTCCCTTGGCGTCGTAGCGCTGGTAGCGTTGTTCGGCGCCGATCTTTTGGTCGTCCGGAATGTCTTTGTTSAGCGCRTCGGCCCAGCGGTCGCCGAGGCTGATCGGTCCCGACTTGACCACGCGGCCGGTCTTGTCGTACCAGCGCTGGTCGATGATCCKGCTGTCGCGGCTGACGCTGCTCAGGCGGTTGAGCGCGTCGTACTCGTAAGTGTCGGTGCCCGCACGGAAGTCAGTCGAGTAGTTGTTCAGGACGTTGACATGGTTGCCCCAGAAGGTGTCCGTGGTGCGGTTGCCATTCTTGTCGTACGTGAGGACGTGGCCGACCGTGACGTTTACTTTGTCGTCGTCGTAGCTCTTGCGCGAGCCGATCTTGCCGTTGGCGTCCAGGGCGTCCACGGTGAGCTGCCGGTTCATCTCGTCGTACTTGAAGTAGCGGGTTGTGTCACGCCAGGTTTCGGTCTGCTGCTCGTACAGGCCGTACATATCGGCGATGTAGAGGCGTTCGTGCACGGTGCTGCGGTTGCCAGCCGCGTCGTACGTGATCATCAGGTGGACGCGGCTGTCGGCTGAATCCACCAGGCGGCCCAGCGCGTCGTAGCTGAGGTGGTTGTCCTGGAACACGCTGCCGTCTCGGACGACGTGTTCGCGAAGGTGGTGGCCGGCCAAATCGTACTGGGTGGTCGTGGTTTGGCCGAGGGCGTCGTCCCGGATCTCCACGAGCTGACCCGCAGCGTCATAGGTGTAGGTCAGGTTCTGGCCGTTGGTGTTGCCGAGCTTGTTGGTCTGCTGGCGCAGCTGGCCAGCGAAGTCGTAGTTATAGGTGTAGACCCAGCCGCCGATGTCCTTGTGGGCGTCGAGTTGACCGAAGTAGTTGTAGGTCCAGGTGGCGGTGCTGTTGTTGGCGTCGGTTTCCGTGGCCTTGCGGCCGTAGATGTCGAACGTGGCTTTGCTGACCACGCCACCGGGCTGCTCGGTCTGCTTGATGTTGCCGGCGCGGTCGTACCAGTACTTTGTGACCAGGCCGGCGGTGTCGGACTGCGTCAGTTTGCGGCCGGCTTCGTCGTAGGAGAAGGTCTCGAGCAGGTTGGCCGAGCCGTCGGAGACGAGCGTGTAGTTGCCGTTGACGATGTCCACGTGCCAGCTGGCGATCGCGCCGGTGCCGCTGCCGTGCTGGGTGGTCTTCAGGCGGCCCAGGTCGTCGTAGGCGTACAGCGTGGTGTGGCTCTTGTAGAACTCGCTGGTGACGACGCCGTTCTCGTTGGCCAGCGCATCGACCATCTGGCGCTTCTGGCCGAAGATGTCGTAGAGGTAGGTGACCCGGCCGTCGTCAGCGTGCTTCTCCTCGGTGAGGTTGCCGGCCGCGTCGAACAGCTGCGCGTTGACGAAGCCGCGCGCGTCCTTGACGGCGACCTGGCGGCCGAGCTTGTCGAAGTAGACGTAGCGCACGGGGCTGCCGGAGCCCGGGTTGGGCTGGGTTTCCTTGGAGACCTGGTTGTCCTTGGTGTACTCGAACGTGGTCTTCCACAGCTCATTGCGCGGGTCGGTCTGCGACAGCGTGTTGCCCCAGCGGTCGCGCGTGTACTTGATAACGGGGTTTCGCCACCGCGTCGATCCGTCGCTTTCGTTGCTGTTGGCCTTGGCGGTGAACCTGCCTTCGCTGGTCATCTCCCTCACGCCRCCCTTGGGCGTCATGTACACCTGGTAGTCGTAGTCGCCAGACAGCCCGTTGCCGAGGGTGTACCAGAACGAGTCACCGAACTCCTTCAGATTCGGTGTCGCGTCGTCCCAGGTCGTGTTGGGGACCTTGCGCAGCTTGAATTCGAGCACGGTGTCGGGGGCCATGGGCGCGCCGATCTCGATCTGCGTGCCCAGCGTGCCCAGCGCGCGAGCATCGCTGTCGTTCACGATGACCCATTCGCCCTTGTAGTCCCTCTTGGAAACCACTACACGACTGACTGCGCTGATGCCCGCCCCGTCGGAGGGGTATCCGTTCTCCCACGTCATGGTGGCGCCGGTCTTGGCAGCGCTGGAGAGGTAGATGCCGGTCCGGGTCCGGCTTTGCGGCGCGGAGCCGTAGTTGCCGTAGCGGGTGTCGAGCGTCAGGTAGGTGAGGTCGACCTTGACGTCGCCCGCGCCCAGGTTCTCGAGCGTCGCCCAGCTGAACGAGACGGAACTTTTTTCGGCACCCCAGGAGAGGACCGGAGGAAGGTCGTTCGGACGGTCCGTCCAAGTGAACGAGCCCTTGGTGATGATGGTCGAGGTCTCTTTGGTCACGCGCACATCGACGCCGCCATCGATGTACTGGCGCTCGGCCTCCTGGCGCTCGACGACCGCACCGAGCGCGTTGTACTTGATGTTGACGCGCCGGGTGTCGGTGCGTGCGGCGGCGGTGGCCGCATTGGGGGCGCCGTCGACGTTGTAGGCGCCGCTGCGCCCGCCGGAGCCGGCGCTGTTGATCTCGGACGTCTGGCGGCCCAGCAGGTCGTACAGGTAGACGGTGGCGTAGCCGTCGCCGGAGTTGGTCTTCCACATCCGACCGGCGTTGTCGTAGGCGAAGTACTCCTGCTTGCCGCCGTTGACGCCCTTGGACTCGACTTCGCCGAAGGCGTTGTAGCCGTAGTCGGTGGACACCGCTGCGGAGCCGTCGGCACCTGGTGCGTAGCTGGTCACCAGCCGGCCGAGCTTGTCGAAGTAGTAGGCGGTGTAGAGGGTTTCGGTGAGGTTACCGTTATTGTTGTCGTTGGTGACCGTCTGCCAGGTCTTGGCCAGCTTGCCGTCGGCGGTGTAGCTGCTGTAGCGCTGGATGTGGGCCKCGGCCTGGATGTCGGAGGTGGACTGCACCTGGCGGGCATTGCCTGACGCGTCGTACAGCGTCTTGGTGAAGCGGTCACCGGGGTTGGCTGCGACTGTCGGGTAGGCGTTCTCGTCGATCGTCAGCGCGGCCGAATTGGCTCGCTCGATCTGCGCCACGACGTTGCCGTTGGCGTCACGCCGGTATTCGACGAAGGGGATGCTGTCCACACCGTTGTAGGTGGCGCGTTTGGGCGCCGCGACGGCACGGATACGCCCGAGTGCGTCGTAGTAGGTGTAGGTGATGCCGCCGGCCGAGTCGGTGGTCTTGACCAGGTTGCCCACGGCGTCGTAGCCGTAGTAGGTGCTCAGGTCGGCCGTGGCGGTGGTGACCGTGGTGTTGGTGGAGCTGGTGTAGTAGGTGATGTCCTCGCGTGTCTCGCTGGTCTTGCGATTCATCGCGTCCCACTTGCACGAGACGATGCGGTTCAGGGCCGCGTTGGTGCTGGGGGCGGTGTAGGTCGAGTCGTCGAACGTGGCCGGGTCGTAGTACTCGGTGCGCTTGGTCAGGTTGCCGACGCTGTCGTACTCGTACTTGGTGAGGTAGCCGCCGGCATCGACGGTGGCGTCCTTGCGGCCGTCCTTGTCGTAGTAGGTGCGGCTGTAAAGGAAGGTCCGCACTTCCGATCCGTTGACCGTCTGGATGTCGCTCAGTTGGCCGACCTTAACGGCTTCGCCAAAGGCGTTGTAGACGGTGGTGGTGATCTTGCCGAAGTTGGACGTGACCTGGTTGCTGCTGTTGTAGTTGAACGCCGCCGGCTCGCGCAGCTCGGTGACGCGGCCCGCGTTGTCGTAGGACATGGTCAGCACGCGGTCGGACGAGGTGGGGAAGCCCGTCGCGGCGACGATGAGGTCGATCTCGTCGGTGGTGGGGCCGGGGTCGGCTTGACTCGGCACCATGGCCGCCAGCGCGCTGCTGTCGTTGTAGTAGCGCTTCTGGCTGGTGGCCTCGCCGAAGACGTTGCGGTCGTACTGGGTGATGAAGCCCAGCGCATCGACCTCGTACTTGACGCGGCCGGCCTCGTCGTAGGCCTTGAAGCTCACGGCGCCCATGCGGTCGGTGCTGGACACGGCGTTGCCGAAGACGTCGTACCAGGTCTGCACATACGGGGTCTTGCTCACCTCGTCGCGCACGGCGTCACCGACCCTGGTGTTCAGCGCCAGCTCGGCGGAGGTCTCGCTGTGCACCATCACCGTCGGATAGGTCACCTTGATCTGGCGACCCAGCTTGTCGTAGTCGTAGCTGGTGAGGCGCTCTTCGCCGGCGCGGCCATCGGCTTCGGTGCGGGTCTTGAGCTGGCCGAAAGCGTTGTAGGTCATCGTGGTGATGACCGCCGAATTGGACGCGCTGCTCAGTGTCAGCGTGCCGTCGGTGGCGCGGGTGACCGAGTACAGCGACACGACGGGGCTGGTCTCCTTCTCCAGGCGACCGACCTTGTCGTACTCGTAGGTCCACACCGCGCCCAGGCGGTTGCGGAAGGTGGTGCGGTTGCTCGCGCCGTCGTAGCCGAACTCTTCGTAGGCGACGTAGTTGTCCAGGCTGTTGCGCGTGCGATAGAGACGATTGGCCTTGTCGTACTCGGACTTCTGCACGCGCGCGCCGGTCAGCGAGACGTCCTGCGGCTTGCTGCGGTCGGCCGCCGCCAGCACCAGTTGGCTGGTCGCGGTCAGGTTGCCGTTGCGGTCGTAGTCGTACTTGACGACGTAGCCCATCGCATCGACCGAGTAGATGCGCCGGTTGGCGTTGTCGTAGGTATACGTTTCCACCCGGTCGCGGCCGCTCGTGTCCGGCGTCACCTTGTCCGGGCTGAGACCCGGGGCCAGCTTGAAGAAGCGGGTGACCTGCGTGACGTTGCCGCTCAAGTCGTACTCGCGGCGCGTGACGGCGCCGGTGGCGTCGGACGAATAGGTCAGGCGGTTGGCGTGGTCGTAGACGAAGCGCTCGATGTGGTCGCCCGTGCTGTCCGTGACCTGGTGAGGAGCCTGCGCATCGGTGATGCGGTTGAGGTAGGCCTTGGTCAGCGTGAGGTTGCCGTTGCCGTCGTACGAGCGCAGCGTCACGGCGTTGGTCGGGTCGGCGCGGTAGGTTTCGCGGTTGAAGTCGTCGTACTCGATGCGCGTCAGGTGATCGGTATCCAGCAGCTTGATCGTGGCGTCCGTCGGATAGCTCGACGACGTCCAAAGCGTGGCCAGCTGGCGGATCGAGATGGCGTTGCCATTGCCGTCGTAGCCGTAGACGATGGTGGCGCCGTCGGCGGCCACCTGGTACTCCAGCCGGCCGTCCTTGTCGTAGACGTAGCGCGTGGAGCGGTCGGCTGGGTCGGTGACCAGCGTGCCCGGGGTGGGGGCGCTGGCGGACGTCCACGGCTTGGCGTAGCTCGTGCGGCACTTGATCTGGCCGTTGTCGTAGTACTGGTTGTAGGTCAACCCGCCCTCGGCATCGAGCGTGAACTCGACCTGGCCGTCGGCGCGGTAGAAGTACTTGGTGACGAACTTGTTGCCGTCGGTGACGGTGATGACGTTGCCGTTGTCGTCGTAGTCGTAGCTCTTGGTCAGCTTCAGGCCATTGGGGTCGACGACCTCGGTCTTGCGACGGCCGAGCTTGTCGTAGGTGTACTGGACGCTGGCCTTGCTGGAGTCCAGCGCCATCTGGTTGGCGTCGGTCACCGTCAGGACGCGGCCACCGGCGTCGTAGGTCCAGCTGGTGGTGAACTTCAGGCCCGTGGAGGCCTCGACCTTGGTCAGCTTGTTGCCCACGAGGTCGAAGGTGAACTCGGTGACGAGCAGGCGCGGGTCGGTCACACGCCAAGCCTGGCCCTTGGCGTCGTAGTCCCACTTGGTCACGAGCTTGACTTCACCAGCCTTGCTCGGTTCGACCGTACGCGTGAGCATGCGGTTGGCCTGGTCGTAGGTGTAGGTGGTCTGAACGTTGTTGCCGTCGGTCTGGACCTTCAGCAGCCCCGCCACGTCGTAGTCGCGCGAGTCGACCACCAGCGCGCCGACCTTGGTCTCCTTGAGCAGACCGTCGTGGTCGTAGGTGTAGGTGGTGGTGGTGCCCTTGCCGTCCTTGATGGTGTAGGTCTCGCCGAAGGCGGTGCGCTTGGTGGTGACCGAGACGCTTTCTTCGGTCGTCATGGTGACGCTGCGGTCGGCCTTGTTGTAGACGTACTTCGTGAGCTGGCCGCTCTCGTCCTCGGTGGTCAGCACCTGGGAGAACGCGTCGTAGCTGCTGTAGCTCGACTTGCTCATCTTGTTGACGACCTGGACCGCGCGGCCCAGGCGGTCGTAGACCTGCGTCGTGCTGATGCGGTTCGCATCGGTGAGCTTGACCGCGCGGCCGAACGCGTCGTATTCGGTGCTGACGGTGGCGGCGATGCCGTTGGCGTCGGCGACCGTCTCGAGCAACAGGCCGCGGCGGTCGTAGGCGTAGGTGTCCTTGCGCTTGTCGGTGTTGATGTCGGCGCCGCTGCGCCACGGCACCCAGCGCTCCTTCGCTTCGTCGAAGGTGTTGTAGTTGATCCAGGTCAGCGCGGTGTCGGCGGTCGTTACGCCCGCCAGATGGCCTGCGCCGTCGTACTGGTACAGAGTCGTGGAGTCCTGGGTCTTGTCGGCGCGGTTGTTCACCGCATCCAGCAACGCCTTCGTGACGAGGCCACCGAGGGGAATGCCGGTCAGGCTGATGGCCGTGCCCAGGCGGGTGACGGCGGTGCGC
>NZ_JBFUGE010000321.1:0-6984 GCF_056403075.1 Ideonella sp. P3_A4
GCCTGAAGATCCTCGAGCAGGCCCAGACCGACGCTTACTACGTCGACCGGATCGTTCGCATGCGCGTGGAGGTGGAGCGTGGCACGCGGCTGTCGACCAGCATGCGCCACGTCGGCGGCTTCCCGTCGCTGCTGGTTCGCATGATTTCTGTCGGCGAAGAGTCGGGCTCGCTCGACAAACAGCTGGCGCACGTGGCTGAAGAGTACGCGACGCGGCTGCAGCGGTTGGTGGGGACGCTGGCCGAGGTGATCAAGCCGCTGATGATCGTGGTGGTCGGCGGCGTGCTGCTGGTGTTGATCGTGGCGCTGCTGCTGCCGGTCTACGACCTCATCGGCCAGACCATGGCGATCCCGCGTTGAGGGGCGAGGCATGACAACAACGATTTGTCGCAAACCCGTCCAGGTCGAGCCCCGGCGCGGCGCAGCGCAGCGCGGCTTCTCGCTGCTCGAACTCGCGCTGGTGATGGTGATCCTGGGGGTCATCTACGGCGCGGTCACCTCGGGTGCCGAGGTCTTGCGCGCCGCGCGAGGGCAGCGGCTGTTGAACGACTTCGTGTTCGCCTGGACCGATGCGTTCCATCGCAATGTCCACCACACCGGCGTCGTCCCCGGCGACAGCATTTCTTCGCCGCAGCACATCATCCGCTCTCCGTCGGGGGGACGCCTGCTGTGCAACCTGCCGGGGGCACCGGAGCTGAGCAACACCTTCCTCGGCAGGAGCGTGTCGATCCCGCAGGGCGATGCGCCCGGTGAAGAGGCCATGCGGGTGTACCAGGACAGCAAGGGCTCACAGCATGTTCTCAACGTCTGCATGCTGACGACGTCGTGGTCGGTGCCGGGCTTGAGCGTGGGCAGCTTCCAGCTGGTCGACCGGCATGTGCTGATGTTGCGCGGCCTGACGACTGAGATGGCCGCGCAGTTCGACAGCGCGATTGACGGGCATGCAGACGCACGGTTCGGCCGCTTCCGCAGTGTGGCGCTTGCAACCGACACGGGACCCACGGGGTCTGACTGGCCTGCCGGCACCACCGACGCCGAAGGCTGGGCGACGGAGGTCGAGGCGTACCTGGACATGAGCGGAAGCTGACCTCAGGCGCCACCGAGATGCAAGTCAGGCCTGGGTTGAGGCAGCGCCTGCTGTTCTGGGCGGTCGCAGGAGCCATGGGACTGGGTCTGTGCGCGGCCTGTCTGCCCGCGGCCGCCTTGTCCACCCATGACACCACTTGGCGGGAGAGAGATCACATGTTCTGGCTGCGCCTGTGCGCAGACCCGAGAAAGCTGCTCGACCAGAGCGAGCAGGCCCATGAACTGTCGCGACAGGTTGGAGACGATGCAGGGGTCTGGACGGCGGCCGCCGACATGGCAACCACCGCCAGATGGCTGGGCCCCGAGATCGGAAGCCGTGTCGACGCACGGGCGGAAAGCGCGCTCGTTGCTGCACGTGGGGGCAGTGACCGGTCGGCTCTGCTGAACCTGTTGGTCGATCGCGCGATGCGGCGACTGGCCGCCGCCCGCGTCGAGGAGGCGCAGGACCTGCTTGCGCAGGCCGATCGCGTCGCACAGGCCTTGGGCGATCCGGCGCGCCTGGTGGCGGTGGACCAGGCCAGAGGCGACCTGCTGGTCTGGCAGGGGCGATCGGCCGATGCGCTGCCGCATTTCGCCGAGGCGATGGAGAACGCGCCGCACGACCACGCGCGGGCCTCGATCCTGATGTCGATGGCGAGGGCCCAACAGCGAGGCACGCCGAGTGCGCCGCGGCTGCAAGCCGCGCTGGATCTGGCCGCGCGAGCGATGGAGCTCGTACCGCCGGCGTCGTGCCCCGCGCTTGGCTTGGTGCTGCTGCAGACGAAGGGCCAGATCGAGTCGGCACTCAAGCGCTATGCGGCGTCGCTGGTGAGCTATCGCCAAGCCTTGGACCTGGCCACCGAGCTGCATCTGCAAGGCAGAACGGACGGGATCCTGCTGGACCTGTCGGCCTTGCTGTTGCGGCAGCAGCAGCCCGACGAAGCTCTCAAGACGCTGGACCGGATGCAGCAGGGTACTCGCTCATGGGACCCGGAAGTCGCTTTCCTGATGAGCCTCAGGCGGGCAGATGCGCTGGCGCAGAAGGCCGACGAGCGGGCCGAGAGCTGGCTGTCGAAGGCGCACGAACTGCTGCCGCAACTGGCGGGCCGCGCGGCGCTGCGAGAGCAGTATCTGCAGATCGAGATCAAGGTGCTCACGGCGTTCGGCCGGTTCAAGGAGGCACTGGCGGCCGCGCAGGCGCACAGCGCGCTGACGGCCGAGCTGGGCGAGCTGGCCAACGACGAGTTGCGCCAGGAACTGCAGACCCGGTACGACGTGACATCGAAGGAGCAGGAAAACGCGCTGCTCCGCCAGCGCCGCGACCTGCTCGGATGGAGTCTCGGGGCCAGCCTGCTGCTGGTGGTCATGGTGCTGCTCACGGTCATCGTGCAACTGCGCCAGAAGCGGCGCCTGCGGGTGCTGTCGGCGCAGCTGGTGCGCCACAACGTGAGCCTGCAATCCATCAACGACGAGCGCATCAAGCTGCTGGCCGCGGCCTGCCATGACCTGCGCCAGCCGGCGCATGCCCTCGGGCTGCTGGCTGAACTGGTGGTGGACCAGGTCGACGAACAACAGCGGCACGCGAGGCTCGAAGGCATCCGGCGAGCGAGTGCCACGCTCGCCAACATGCTCGACATGATGCTGGCGGTGACCCAGCTCGAAGGCGGACACGAGTCGCCGCAGATCACCTCGGTCTCGCTGGACGAGCTGATGAAGGAGGTCGAGCTTCAGTACGGGGCGTTGGCCAATCGCAAGGGCCTGCATCTGCGGCTGCCCAGCACGGGCCTGAGCGTTCGCAGCGATCGAAACCTGCTGCGCCGCATCCTGTTCAACCTGGTGTCGAATGCCGTCAAGTACACGCCCCACGGCGGTGTCACCATCAAGCTGCGTTGCCATGGCCCGGAGGTCGACCTGATCGTGGAAGACACCGGCTCGGGCATCGTGCCCCAGCGCCATGTCGATGTCTTCGGCTACTTCGTGCGCCTGAACATCACTGCGGAGTCGGAGGGCCTCGGTGTCGGTCTGCCGATCGTCAAGCGCGCGGCGCAGCTGCTGGGCCACGCCTTGCAGCTTCGCTCCAAGCCCGGCGAGGGGACGGCGGTCTCGATCACCTTGCCGATCGCCGATCGGTTCGCGCCTGCCGAGACCAACGGCCAGGGCGAGATGGAGTTGCAGGGCCAGGGCCGGTTGGTGCTGGTGCTGGAAGACGACCCGGAGTCTCGCCAGGCCTTGACAGCACTGCTGCGCCGATGGGACTTCGTCGTGTTCGCTGCATCGAGCCTGGCCGTGCTGGTGCGGCAGCTGGAGGAGCGGCCGGGTGCGTTGCCGGACCTGATCATCTCCGACCAGCACATGGGCGTCGAAAACGGCATGGAGCACATCAAGGCGCTGCGCGCCCGGCAAGGCTGGGCCGATGTGCCCGCAGTGCTGATGACCGGTGACCTGGATGCGGAGCTGGCCGACCAGGCGCAACGCAATGGCGTGGTGCTGGCCTACAAGCCCTTGCTGCCCGCCCGGCTCAAGGTCACCTTGGCCACGGCTCTGGCCGAGACCGCACCACGCGGGGAGGTGCGGCCTTCGCGTGCGTGAAGGGTTCTAGCCCGATGCCGGCAGGCGCACCGACAAGGTGTGGGCGTTGGCGACAGGTGTTGATGGCATCGGCTCTGCCGCGGCGCCAGCGCTCAAGCGAATCGTGGCGACCTGCGGGTGCTGCGCGTCGGTGGCATCGCCGGAGACTTCGATGTGCAGATGCGGCGCTTCGATGTCGGCGCCTTGCGAGGACAGCAGGTGTTGCAGCGCGTTGATCAACACACCGGCGCCTTGGGGTGTCGCCACTTCGCCATGCACGTGCCAGACGATCGCATGGGCCTGTCGGCCGCCCTGCCAGCACGACAGTTGCCAGTGGATGTCGATGACCTGCTGCACCTGGCGCATCCTTTCGCTGCCGAGAGCGCGCGCTGCACGGTGACTGGCCGCGAGGTAGTCGCCCAGATGCTCGACCCCCATCTGCGCGCGCTCGTCGCCATCCAGCGCGATGGCGAAACGGTTGAGGGCGTTCAGGCACAAGTGGATATCCAGCGGCATCGCCGCCGGCGTCGCTTCGGGCGCGGGCAGCAGGCAACGGGTGGCCGCCGCTGGCGTGCGGCGCCGTTTCATGACCACCAGCGCGGCCGCGCCGCACATGGCCGCGAGTGGCAGCAACCAAAGAAAGTCGGAGAGCCAGCTCAGCATGACCACAGCGTTGGAAACAAGCCCAGGATATGTCTCATATTGCTCATCTTGCCCGGTAGTGGCCGCAAGGCCATTCGGCATTGTTCGAGGTATCCCTCTGAAAATTCATTCGAGCAGTGAGGAGTACGRCACAGCCGTGACAAGCATGTATCCCGTCAGAGTGCTGGTGGCCGAAGACGACGCGTTGCTGCGCAAGAGCATCGTCGAATGGATCCATCAATTGCGGCCCGATTGGAATGTCGTGGTCGAAGCGGAAAGCGTCGCGCAAGTCCTGGCCGGTGTCGATGATTCGGCGCCGGATTTGATGATCCTTGACATTCATTTGAACGGGGTCGACAGCGGCGCATGGCTTGAGCGCTTGCCGCCTGATGTGGCGGTGATCTTTGCCACCGGCGACCCGGACTTCGCCGTGARCGCGTTCGATCGGGCCGCGGTGGACTACCTGCTCAAGCCTGTCACGCTGCGCCGCCTCAAGGTGGCGCTGGAGCGAGCCGAGCAGCATGCCCTGCGCCCTGCACGTGCTCCTCTCGCCGAGAGCGACGCGGTCGCGCCAACCGATGGCCCGGCATGGATCACGATGAGCCGCGGCAATGAGGTCCTGGTTGTCTCCGAGCCCGAGGTCGTCTACCTGCAGGCGGACCTGAAGTACACCCGGGTCGTGACCACGCGAGGTGAAGGTCTGGTCCGCCTGGGCATCAACGAGCTGAGTGCGCGCCTCAAGAAGGGCAACTTTGCCAAGATCCACCGCAGCGTGATCGTCAACCTGTCGTTCATCTCAGCGATTCGGCGCAGTGAACTTGGCCAGCTGTCGGTGCACCTGACCGGACGGCCCGAGGTGCTCAAGGTCAGCAAGTCGTTCCAGGGCGTGTTCAAGACGCTTTGAGCTCGCAGGCTGCCACACGCTGGCAGCTTCACGCCCGATTCGAATCGCGTTGAATCGACGCACGCAGCAGGCGCTTCGTTGCCGTCGCACCGCGCTTCGTCGCATTTCCAGTTTTCGAGGACCTCGGCCTTCACCATCTCGGCATCGATGGTGACGGAAGGGTCCGTCACCGATGGCTTCATTCGACGCCGTGCAGGCGTGGGGAGTGCCGATGGTGGCAATGACTTGGAACAACACGGCATCGGTGCGCTGGCGCACGAGATGCAGTGCAGGAACGGCCAGCGAAGACCCGCTCGCCACGTCCCGGCGGCGCTGCAAAGGAACGCTGCTGCCGGAGTTGGCCGTGCTGCTGCTGTGCGCAGGCGTGTTGGCGATCCTCGTGATCGGGACTGTCGGCAAGTCGCAGGCCATACGGGCCGACGTCGATGCGTCGTTGGCGATCCGCGAGGCCTATCGTGCCTTGCAGGCCTTTGTGCTGACGCAGCACCGGCTGCCTTGTCCGGACCTGAACCACTCGGGCCGGGAAGGCGACGGTACCGGTGCTTGCCCACCGGGCCAACGCGCAGGCGGGTTGCCGTATGTCGCCCTGGGTCTTGATCCGGACCGATTCAGCAAGACGGTGTCGGTTCGGTATGGCGTCTGGCGCGACGCGGCGGCGGGTGACCTGGTGCGCCCGGTCGATTCAACCGGCACCTTCCCGGCGTTGCACGGCAAGGAGGCGCTGCTGGGCACGGCGTTCGAGGTGGCCGCTTCGCCCGACAAGCCGCAGATGCCCTACGTGGCAGGCGACGGCCAGTCGGGCGCGGCGAGCAATTGCGAGGTCCAGGCGAGCCACCCTGCCTATGTGCTGACGGCGACGCCGAAGGTGGCGGACCAAGGTTGGCAGAGCAGCTGTTTTTCGCTTCAGCCCGGTGACGGATCGTCGATAGCGGTGGTCGCGCGCAGCGAGCTGTTGGGTTGGCTTTTGGAAACGCGGGAGGGCAAGTGATGGCCATCTCTTCTTCAAGGCGGCGTCGCCGCCAATCCGGCTGGATCGCGATCGGTTTTGCGATCCTCGGCGCCACCGCGGCCGGCTGGCTGCTGCTGGCGGCGGTGCTCGACCGCCAGCAACTGCACCGGGCGTTCGCGACCGAGAGCCGTGACCAATCGCTGGACTGGGCCCAGGCGGCCGTGCAGCAGTTTGCGACCCGACACTCGCGCCTGCCTTGCCCAGCGCGCACGGTGGACGGCCCCGAGGACTGCGCGGCCGGTTTCAAGGGCTGGCTGCCGACGGCAACGCTCGGTGGCGGTTCGGGGTCGACGAGGTACCTCGTCTACCGCGGCAGCGGCACCAGCACCGACCCGGATCTCGCTGGCCCCACAGTCGACGGTTATGTGCCGAGCCTGGCCGACGGCTCCGACGGCGGTGCGGCCAGCCATCTCACCGGACTGGACCTGTGCCAGGCCTTGCGATCGGTGCGCAAGAAGGGCCGATGGGGCATCGATGAGGGCGACTTCCTGGCCTCGCCCGAGCGCGCCCATGTGCAGGTGGGCAGCCGCGCCACGACCGTGGCCTTTGCGCTGGCGGTGGCCGCCACACCGGGCCGAGAGTCGGAGTCGCCGCCACTGAACGCCAACTTGTCCCAACCGGCTTTCGAGATGGGCGCTTCGGCCAACGGTGCGGCCGACCTGGTCCGCTTCACCGGCTTCGATGCGTTGTCGACCAAGCTGGCATGCGACACGGCCGCGGCATCGCTGGATGCGCTGGCCATCGCCAACAGCTGGGCCGCGGCGGCCGACGGGTTTCGCGACGGCAACATCCAGGCC
>NZ_JBFUGE010000322.1:0-6942 GCF_056403075.1 Ideonella sp. P3_A4
TAGCCGCGCAGGGCGCCCCCGTCCTTCTGCCCCAACTTCAACGCTATTGGTCGTCAGTGTCGTGGGTCAAAAAATTCGACAACCTCGTCAGGTATCGAATCGATCGGAAATGGCGCCGGGCCATGACAAGGTGCAGCTCCGCGTTGATCGATTGAGGTCTGGCGTCATGAACGCGCCCCAGTCGCCGTCCGCGTGAAGGCAATCAATGCTGTGTGCGTGCAACGCTTCTGTTGCTGGATCGGCATCGCGGTGTTAGTCTGCCCGTCCCGAAAATTGTTCACTGCGCAATGCCAGCGAACAATCGCACGAGAAATCCGATGAAACAGTTCTCAACCTCGCAAGACGTCTCGACGATCCGCACCGCTGCGGCGGATGCGTCGCGCCGTTATTGCGTCGAACTGCTTTCCTAGAGCCCCACACGTCCGGAGGCTCGGCCTCCTGAGTTCCACAAGACCCGGTAGGCCGCAAGCCACCGGGTTTTTTGTTTTTGATGACTCAATTGACGATTTGGACATGAGCCCCGAACAAGACCTCCTTTCCGTTGCACGCGCCGCATGCGCGGTGCTGTGCTTCGACTCAGTGGAGTGGTTCGTGTAGAGCCTCCAGGTCCCTGTGCGCCTGGAGGGTCCACCCTTCAGGCAGATGAGCCTGCCGGGTGGTCCACCCCGCAGGTTTTTTTTCGCCCGAACTTTCGCTTGAAGGGCGGGCATCTCGAWTTCGGCGCGCGCGCGCCGACAACCCGCCGACCGCTTCGCCTGGCCAGCGAATCGGATCGGCTTTTCACCGCAACTGGAGAAATCAAATGATGAACAACAAGGTTCATGTGAACGTCGGAACCATCGGCCACGTCGATCACGGCAAGACCACGCTGACGGCCGCCCTCACCTTCGTGCAGGCCGCGCGCATCGGCGGCCGTGCGCTGTCCTATGGACAGATCGACAACGCGAAGGAAGAGCGCGAGCGCGGCATCACGATCAACACCTCGCACGTCGAGTACGAGTCGGATCGCCGCCATTACGCGCACATCGACTGCCCGGGGCATGCCGACTACATCAAGAACATGATCACCGGCGCCTCGCAAATGGACGGCGCGATCCTGCTCGTGGACGGCACCGAAGGCGCCGCGCGGCAGACCATCGAGCACGTGCTGCTGGCGCGTCAGGTCAACGTCGGGCACATGGTGGTGTTCGTGAACAAGATGGACCTCGTTGCCGACGGCGACCGCGCAGACATCGAGCAGCTGATCGAAATGGAGATCGGCACGCTGCTGGAGGCGCACGGCTATCGCGACGCTTCGTTCGTGTTCGGCAGCGCGATGAAGGCGCTGGCCGCCGCCGAGCGCGGCGACCTCGACGGCCCGGACGTGCAATGCGTGATCGAGCTCGTGAACGCGTTGGACTCGCGCATTCCTGACCCGGTTCGCGACTACGACGGCCCGTTCATGATGCCGGTCGAAGGCGTGCACACCATCGCGGGCCGTGGCACTGTGGTCAGCGGCCGTGTCGAGCGGGGCGTGATCCGCGTCGGCGACAGCCTGGAAATCGTCGGCCTCAGCACGGCCGACGACGGCCAGGTGGTCGTCACGGGCGTGCAATCGTTCCACAAGGACGTTGCCGAAGCGCGAGCCGGCATGAACGTTGGCCTGCTGTTGCGCGGCGTCAAGCGCGACGACGTGGTGCGAGGCCAGGTGGTCGTGAAGCCGGGCGCCGTGAAGCCGTACCGGACGGGGCGTGCGCAGATCTTCGTCCTCGGCAAGGACGAAGGTGGGCGCCACACCCCGTTCGGCTCCGGCTACCAGCCGCAGTTCTTCTTCGGGCCGACCGACGTGACCGGTGTCATTCACGTCGACTCGGAGACTGGCATGGTCGAGCCCGGTGCGCAGGCGCAAATCAGCTTTGAGCTGAACAAGCCTGTGGCCATCGAGAACGGCATGCGGTTCGCGATGCGTGAAGGCGGCAAGACCGTCGGCGCAGGTGTTGTGACCGAAGTGTTCGGCTGAAGGGCCGATGCGCTGCTTGCCCTTGTCGCTTCTTTGTGAAGCGGCAAGGGCATTTTTTTGCCTGCCCTCAATCCGGCCAGTCGGGCCTGCGAAACGCATCGACCAGGAAATCAACCATGGCGCGTACTTTGGGCGTCAGGTGCTTGCGACTCGGGTACAGCGCGTAGACCCCGAGTTCGATCGAACGGTACTGCGGCAAGACCTCCACGAGCTTGCCCGAGGCCAGTAGCGCGCCCACGAGGAAGGACGGCTGCAGCACGATGCCCTGGTGGCCCATCGCGGCCGCACAGCAAGTGTCGCCACTGTTCGTGCGCATACGAGGCTGCACTGTCACGTGGACAGGGCCCTGCAGGCCCTCGAATTCCCAGTGGTCTCCCGTCGCCAGCAAGGTGTAGTTGATGACCAAATGACGCGCGATCTCGGATGGGTGCGTGGGCGTGCCATGGCGACGCAGGTATTCGGGCGATGCGCACAGGACCAGGCGCGTCGCCGCGAGCTTGCGGCTGACGAGCGATGAACTCGGCAGCCGGGCGATGCGGACGGCCAGGTCGTAGCCTTCTTCGACCAAATCGACCTGCCGGTCGGCGAGCGACACCTCGAGTGTCACCTTCGGATGCCTGTCCATGAACCGGGGCCACAGCGGCGCCAGGTGGATCAGCCCGAACGTCACCGGCGCGTTGACGCGCAATTGCCCGATGACCTCTCCCGTGTGTGTGCTGAGCTCTGCCTCAGCTTCCTCGAGGCCATCCAGCAGGCCCTTGCATCGCTCCAGGAAGACCTCGCCTTCCTGTGTCAAGGACAGCTTGCGCGTCGTCCTCTGCAGCAGCCGCGTACCGAGCCGGCCTTCCAGATCGCCTACCAGCCGGGACACCGCCGTCTTGGAAAGATTCAAGGCGTCCGCTGCACGGACGAAGCTGCCCTCGCTGATCACGCTGACGAAGGCGCGCATCTCTTGAAACTTGTCCATGCATCTATTGTCCCGGCATTCGGGATGGTGAGTGACTGCGCGGGCTGTTTATCTATCAAACCTGGACTTCTACAGTCCATTTCACCGCAGCAGTTCGCTGCCTTTCACCAGGACAGATCATGAAAGTCACCGTCATCGGCGCCGGCAATATGGGCTCGGCCTTCGTCAAGCAACTCGTCCGTGCCGGCCACCAGGTCAGCGTCACGGCGCGTGACGCCGCCAAGGCCGCCCAGGTGGCCGCGAACAACCCAGGTGCCCGAGCGGTCGCGACGTCCGGTGCCGCAGCCGGTGCCGACGTCGTCGTGCTGGCCACCGGCTATGCCGACGCCGCCGGTGCCCTGCTGGCCGTGGGTGATCTGCAGGGCAAGGTCGTCATCGACATCACCAACCCGCTGACGGCCGACTACATGGGCTTGACCCTGGGGCACAGCACATCGGCGGCTGAAGAGATTGCCAAGGCGGTTCCTGGCGCCGAAGTCGTCAAGGGTTTCAACACGGTGTTCGCCCAGGTACTGGCGGACGGCGCCAACTTCGGCAAGGGCCAGAAGGTCAGCGTCTTCATCGCCGGCGACAGCCCGCGTGCCAAGCAGACCGCCACGGCCCTGGCTGACAGCATGGGCTTCGACGTCGTCGACGCCGGTGGTCTCAAGAACGCGCGCTACCTCGAACCGCTGGCCGGCTTGAACATCTATTTCGGCTATGGCGCAGGCCAGGGCACGTCGATCGCGCCGGCCTGGATTCGCAAGGCTTGAGTCTCTTCGGCCATCGAAAGCATCGTCGACGCACAACGCTCTCAGGGTCCACCCAGAGGATCCACCAGCGGCCTGGAGTCAAGCGAATACGATGCATCACCGCCAGTCATAAGATCCCACATGGAACTCGCCGACATCGACCTGAACCTGCTGGTGACGTTTCATCAGCTGATGGTCGAGCGGCGGGTTTCGAAAGTGGCCGACAACCTTGGGCTGACGCAGCCTGCGGTGAGCAACTCGCTGGCGAAGCTGCGCCGGTTGTTCGGCGACGAGTTGTTCGTGCGAACGCCGGCGGGGATGGTGCCGACCCCGTTCGCCGAGCAACTGGCCGAGCCCGTCGGCCAGGCGCTGGCCATGATTCGCGATGGCCTCAACCGGCAGGCGCACTTCGACCCTGCCAGCATCAAACGATCGCTGACGATCGGAATGACGGACATCGGCGAGATCGTGTTCCTTCCCAAGCTGTTGGAAAGGCTCCGGCAAGAAGCGCCGGGCGTCGCGCTGAGCACCGTGCGCAACCAAGCGACCAATCTTCGTGAGGAAATGGAATCGGGGAAGGTGGATCTCGCCATCGGCCCRCTGCCCGAGCTGAAAGGCGGTTTCTTCAAGCGGCGCCTCTTCCTTCAGCGGTATGTCTGCCTTTTCCGCAAGGGGCACAAGCTGGATCGCAAGCGCATCACGCTGGCCGACTTCACCGCGGCAGAGCACCTGGTCATCGTCTCCGCGGGGACGGGGCACGGGAAARTGGACGAGCTTTTGCGAAAGGCGGGCATCGAGCGCAGCGTCCGGCTGACCGTGCCTCACTTCGTCAGTGTCGGCCACATCCTGCGTCGCATGGATCTCGTGGCCACTGTGACTGAACGGTTGGCGGACAGTCTGGTTGAGCCGTTCGGCCTCACGCATCGACCGCATCCGGTCGAACTGCCCGATGTGGCCATCAATGTGTTCTGGCACGCGAAAGTGCATCGCTCGCCCGTGCACCAGTGGTTGCGCGGGATGGTCTTCGAGCTGTTCGGCGACGATCAGACGACGACTCGTTCAGTCGACACGTAGCAGGCCCATGGCTGGCAGCCACATTCACGCTGGTGATGTGGCACATACATTCCATTGCATTGACTGATGTCAAGGCCGGACGAATGATGCGTCCCAAGTTCAACGCGTCCTTCAGAGGCGCAAAGAACGGCCGGATCCACATCAGGAGACAGTCATGCATGAATGCCCCGTCACGGTGTTTCCTCAWCGGATTCGTTGGGAGTCAGAAGGCACGAGCCGCATTCCCTTCCAGGCCTACACCGACGAGGACATCTACAAGAAGGAGCTCGAACGCTTCTTCTATGCCAATCACTGGTGCTACGTCGGGCTGGAGGCCGAGATCCCGAACGCGGGCGATTTCAAGCGCACGGTGATCGGTGAGCGTTCGGTCCTCATGGTGCGCGACAAGGATGGCCAGATCCATGTCGTCGAGAACGTCTGCGCCCACCGCGGCATGGCCTTTTGCCGCGAGCGGCATGGGAACCGCGAAAGCTTCACCTGCCCGTACCACCAGTGGAACTACACGCTGGCGGGTGACCTGCAGGGTGTGCCGTTCAGACGCGGCGTGAAGCAGGACGGCAAGGTCAACGGCGGCATGCCAGCGGATTTCAAGCCGACCGATCACGGGCTGACCAAGCTGAAGGTCGCTACGCGCGGCGGCGTGGTGTTTGCGTCCTTCGACCATGACGTCGAATCGCTCGAGGATTTTCTAGGCCCCGTGATCCTGAGCTACTTCGATCGCCTCTTCAACGGCCGACAGCTGAAGATCCTCGGCTACAACCGGCAGCGCATCCCGGGCAACTGGAAGCTGATGCAGGAGAACATCAAGGACCCGTACCACCCCGGGCTGCTGCACACCTGGTTCGTCACCTTCGGCCTCTGGCGCGCCGACAACAAGTCGAAACTGCTGATGGACGACCGCCACCGTCATGCGGCGATGGTTTCGACGCGAGGAGCAGCCGGCAAATCGGACCAGGTCACGCAGGTGTCGAGCTTCAAGGACAGCATGCAGCTGAACGATGCACGCTTCCTCGACATCGTGCCGGAACCCTGGTGGGAAGGGCCGACCGCCGTGATGACGACCATCTTCCCGAGCGTCATCTTCCAGCAGCAAGTCAACAGCGTCTCGACGCGGCACATCCAGCCAGACGGCCACGGCGCATTCGATTTCGTCTGGACCCACTTCGGCTTCGAAGACGACAGCGAGGACATGACGCAGCGGCGCCTCCGCCAGGCCAACCTCTTCGGCCCGGCGGGCTTCGTCTCTGCGGACGACGGCGAGGTCATCGAATGGTCGCAGGAAGGCTTCGAGAGCAAGCCATTCCACCGCACGCTGGCCGAGTTGGGGGGCACGGAGGTGGGCGACACCGATCACATGGTCACCGAGACCCTGATCCGCGGCATGTACGAGTACTGGCGCAAAGTGATGGAGGCGTGACCATGGACTTCAAGGACTACTTCGAACTGACGCAGCTGTACGCGGACTACGCAAGCGCCATTGATGCAGGCAACTGGGATGCTTGGCCCGAGTTCTTCATCGACGCGTGCGTCTACAAGCTGCAGCCCCGCGAGAACCATGAGCGCGGCTTTCCTCTCGCCACCCTGGCCTTCGACAGCAAGGGCATGCTGAAGGATCGTGTCTACGGCATCCGCGAGACGCTGTTCCACGACCCCTACTACCAGCGGCACGTGGTCGGCGCGCCGGTCGTGAGGAAGATCGGCGGCGACGGGCGATTCCACTGCGAAGCGAACTACGCCGTCTTTCGTACCCGGCTGTCGAAGGAGTCGACCGTGTTCAACGTCGGTCGCACGCTCGACGAGGTGGTGAGGACCCCGCAGGGCCTGAAGTTCGCATCGCGGCTGGTCATCTACGACAGCGAAATGATCCCGAACTCGCTCATCTACCCGATCTGAGAACCACCATGACGACAACGACAACCTGGATTGACGCGACCGCCGAAGACGACGTGCCACAAGACGATGTGGTCGGCATGGCCGTGGCGGGCCGGGACATTGCGCTGTACAGCGTCGACGGCCAAATCTACGCGACCGACAACGTCTGCACGCATGGCCACGCACGGCTTTGTGATGGGTTCCTCGAAGGGCACGAGATCGAATGCCCGCTCCACCAGGGCAAGTTCGACGTGCGCTCGGGCCAACCCACCTGCGCCCCGGCCACCGAGGCCTTGCGC